>JAPKYJ010000015.1 GCA_026394375.1 Methanomassiliicoccales archaeon | reverse complement strand
ACACACAGAAGTTTCCAGACACCTCGCAAGGGGTAAGGCACTCTCCGCCTGGGAGAGAAAGACCGCTGAAGCTCTGGGCTAAAACTTCATCGCTCCATCGGGCATGAGACCAGCAACGGTCTGCGGGAAAGGCATTGGAACGCTCCTGATGGAGTAGGCCGCCGGAGACGCACAATGCGGTCTCCCCTGCCTTGCAAGCAGGAGTCAGCCGACCAACTGTAGCGTGCTGTGAAAAGCATAGTTACAAGCCCACGATCTTAATCATGGGTAGCTGACCAGGTGATGATCTTTTAGGTGAGGCGGTAGAAAGGCGGGAGATCCGAGGGAAGCAACATGGGCGATCTGGAAACGTGCCTGGCACTGCTGTTCAAACGCAAGGGTAAGAACGTTCTCACCGAGAAGGAGTTTGTCTTCTCCGCCTCCATGGATTTCCGCTGGTTCTCGCCCAAGGAGGCGCAGTTGCTTCTGGAACTGGGTCTGAAGCGCGGCCTTTTGGAACGCACCGATGGCTATGTGAAGCCGGTGTTCAGCCACAAGGAGATGGAGATCCCGGTCAACTTCCGTCCCTGCAAGGAGATGCTCAAGGACGCAGAGCCGGAGCCTTCGGTCTTCTCCCAGATACTCGATGAGGTGACCAAGTCCACCGGGCAGAAGAGGAGAGAGACCGTGGCCCGGGTCAACAATGTCCAAGAACGCCTGGGCGTGGATGTGGAGGTGGCGGCCCTGGCAGTCGCCAAGGAATCAGGCGTGGACATCTCGCCCTACCTGGACAAAGTGAAGACCGAGCTGCTGCAGCGCTATTGATTCTTAGCCTTCTTGATGAAATGCTCCATCGTCATTCCCGAGGAGGCGATCGCTCGCTTGTCCGGCTTTATCAGGGGGACTTTCTCCATGAGCACGATGTTGAGCTCCTTCTCCAGCTTGACCACCAGCTCGTCCGTGGGCTTCATGTTGCCCGCCTCCAGCTTGGCTAGCAGACTGGCACGCTCGTTGATCTTCGCTGCCAGGGTCTCAACCTTCCATTCCCGGCCCTCGCGCGCCTCGCGGATTCGCTTGGAATAATCCTCCGCCAGTTCCCAATTCTCCTCTTCCTGGTAAACGTCACGGGTGCGCATGCGTCGCTCACGTTGCTGGAGCCGTGACTCGATGACCACCTTGGTCGGCGATTCCTTGGCCCCAGGCTTGACCTTGTCACCGAACTTCTGGCAGTCGCGGCACAGCTTGAGCTGGGTCCCCTCGATCCATGTGGGCCTGGTCTCAGGCACATCCTTGCCACATAGCTCACAAGCAGACGCCATCGGTCCTCAAAACATCCCTTCGCTAGATAATTCTTTCCCATTTCGAACAAAGTCACGCTCGACTAGCTTCGTCTGAGGTTGGGTCTTTGTTCGTCACTCGACATGAAGGCGCCATTCTGGTCCTAACAAATACCATCATGGAATTCGAAGCTTTCAAATAGCATCCCCCTTTATATTGAGAGCCGGTAGAATTGACTGAGGCAAAGAGCATGAAGGAGCCGCGGGTGGAGGATCTCACCAACGAGATGCGCGAGAAGATCGAGGTCCTCGAGCGGAGGAACACCGAGCTCCTGGAAGAGATAAGGAGGGTGGAGGGCGAGAAACGCTACGTGGAGAGCGAGCTATTCCGCCTGCAGAAGGAGCTCAAGCGCATGCGCTCGGAGATGGAGCGCCTCAAGTCGCCGCCCCTGATCATCGGCTCAATAAAGGACGTGCTTGCCGACGGTAGGGTGGTAGTGAAGAGCTCCACCGGTCCGGATTTCATCGTTTCCACTTCAGAGTATGTGCCAGCGGAGGATCTTGAGGTCGGAGCGCGAGTGGCGCTCAACAAGCAGACCCTGGCGGTCATGGGCGTACTCCCGCCTTCCTTGGACCCCATTGTCATAGGCGCAGAGATCCTGGACAAGCCCAACGTCAGCTACAAGGAGATAGGCGGCCTGGATGAGCAGATCCTGGAGGTCAGAGAGGCGGTGGAGGATCCTCTGCTTAGGCCGGAGCTCTACAAGAAAGTGGGCATCGAGCCCCCCAGAGGCGTTCTCCTGGTCGGTCCCCCGGGGACCGGAAAGACCCTGCTCGCCAAGGCGGTGGCACACCAGACCAGCGCCACCTTCATCCGGCTGGTCGGCTCGGAGCTGGTGCAGAAATACATCGGGGAAGGTGCCCGGCTAGTGCGCGAGCTCTTCGAACTGGCCAGGGAGAAGGCACCTAGCATCGTCTTCATCGACGAGCTGGATTCCATAGGCGCCAAGAGGCTGGAAGTGGCGACGTCCGGGGACCGCGAAGTGCAGCGCACCCTCATGCAGTTACTGGCAGAGCTGGACGGCTTCAATCCGATCGGCGATGTGAAGATCATCGGGGCCACGAACCGCCCGGACATCCTGGACGAAGCTCTGCTCAGGCCAGGAAGGTTCGACCGCATCATCGAGATCCCCATCCCCAACTTCGAAGCGAGGACGGCGATATTCAGGATCCATACTATGAGGATGAACGTGGACCAGAGCGTGCAGCCCAACGAGCTGGCGGCCAAGACGGACACGGCCACCGGGGCGGACATCAAGGCCATATGCATGGAGGCGGGCATGTTCGCCATCCGGGATAACCGGGATATGGTGACCACGTGCGACTTCGAGCGGGCCATCGTCAAGGTGCTGGAGACCGAAGACTCAAAGTGCTCCGAGCCAGGCGCCATGTTCGCCTAGATCGTACGACCGACAGTTGGTTCTGGATCTGTGGCATTGGTGCTGTACCAAGCGAGCTTCAGATGGTCCCCTCTTCAGCTCAAAGGGGATGTGGGCGGGGGATCGCCTTCGCTCTATTCGTTGCCTCTGCGAAAGAACCACATACGCTTCTTGCGTCGCCTCTCTGGCTCCTGCTTCTTGATAGGGGGCATGCTCTCTTCGTCCATCTCCTGCTCGAGGATCAGCGCACCGATGTAGTCGCATTTCTTGCAGTGGTAGACCTGCCCGGTGATGCCGCCCGCTTCGTAGAATATGTCAGTGGAACCACACTGCGGACAGATGAGGATGCGGCGCACGCGCCAATGATACCCCTGTTGCGCTAAGAATGTTCTGCCAGCTCAGTCGGTGCGCAGATCCTCCCCTCCCGCCATGGATTGCTGCACCGCGCTGTAGACATCTTCCAGGCCGCTCGGTTCCTCCGATGACACGGGAACGATTGCGTTGTACATCCCCACATTCTCCATGGCCTTGAGGAGCTCGATGCTCTGCACCGAGCTCGGGGTGATGTTCTTGGTGGTCAGCGCGTTATAGAGCGCCTCCGGCTCCGCCGACCAGTTGAGGATCGCCTCCAGCTCTTGTTCGGTGAGGGTGTCCGCCTTGGAGAGCACGTTCAGTAAGGGAATGTCGAAACGGAAGTGCGTGATAGCGCAGAGCAGGAGGGTGGCCACGAGGCCGTTGGGCGTCTTGGCCAGAGAGGGGTCAGAGAGGAAGACCAGGAACGACTCCTGCTTTCCCAGGACGTCCACCAGGACGTTGCTCGATTGCCGGAAGGCGAATAGCTCCATCTGCCCAGGGGTATCGATGAGCACGTAGTTGGTCTTGAACTTCTCGATGGTCTCGGCCAGTTCCTTCGCGTTCAAGGCCATCATGTCCGCGCACACGATCTGCGCTCCGTTCGGACCGAGGGCGTAGTCCTTCATGACCTCCTCCACCTTGACCCAATCCCGGATGTCCACGTCCGGTTGATAGGGGATGTACTCCGCTCCCGGGTCCAGGTTGACGGTGATGCAGTCCAATCCCTGCAACGTCATCCATTCCTGGAAAGCGTAGACCAGCGATGACTTGCCGCTGCCGGCGGTGCCGATGAAGTAGATGTTAACGGACATGAGAGCTAGCTCCTCGCAGCATCATTCCCTTCGAGTAGATAAGCTAAGCGCGTCCCGGCGTGAAAACATTCCATTGCAATATCCGAGCCTATCTAAGCGTTCCTCAGACCGATATCGGAGATACGAAACGAGCCTAATTGTGTCCCCCGCAGGAGGAGCCGCCGGAAAGGCAAGAATGATGGCGGGGGCAGATGCACCGTCTCATGCGTAGCCAGTATTGCGAGCCCCCTGGCATTTCCTACCTGAATTTCAGAATTCCCATCAATACCAAGACTATGACGGCCAATACTACCGCACCAAGCAGACCAAATATCAGCCAGCCTATGACGAAAGCTATTACTGATCCGAGTCCCAGTGCCCCCCAATTCATTGTTATTGCCATTTAATATGCCCTGTCTATCACGACAGCTGCACCTTTATTATGCTATCGACATCGGCCCAAAGCCAATCCTGCGAATCGGGTTCTCAATCATGTAGCGATATATAGGCGCAACCGATGGCAGAGTAGAGAAAAAGGCGAGGGGAAAGTCCTGTCGGATTCGATAGGGTTTTTCATTGAAGTATCGTGTCGACTAAATGGATGCAGAAGTGGCGGGCCCGGTGGGTAGCACCAGCCGCCACATCCAGTTAGTCGGGTTTCGACGTCAATAACGAGGCTCCGCTTCCCGTGAGTTCGAGCCGGCCAAACCCTTTCTTTTCTTTCCCACCTTCATGGGCCACTAAGGTGGTCTTGCGCATCTCCCTCCCCTCTCCCCTACTCACAACACGCCGCCTTTCCTTCTTTCTTCTCTATCTGGATAGAGAGGAGAGTAGTAGGTTAACTCAAGGTCAACTAGGGGGTATCTGTGGGGTAACAGTGGGGTAACTCGAAAGCTAGTTAACCCAGGATTCTCGGCAGTGACCCCCCGAGTGTCCGTTGTCTCACCTGGATTATTCCCCAGAGAATGGAATGATCGATCGTTCCAAGCTTTTTCTAATACGCCAGTAGGATCTTTTGGATATGACTCAATAGGTACTGGATAAAACGTAGGTATTCTGCCTCGTTGTCGTGGCATACATCTACTGCGCAGTAGATGTATGCCGTTTCGATTGAGTGTAATGAAATTGACAAATCATTATAAGTAAATTGTCAAATCCATTACAATAAGGAATTAAGAAACGAATGAATCGAACATCTAAAGATAATTCGTTTTCATAAAATCGATAACCAGTTCATAATATGTCGCTTTTTTCATAGCCTATGATTGAGTATTAATTGTAAAATTGTCTGTTATGAAAATGACAAAATCTATATAAAGAAATGTCAATTTGGTAACATGATGTTTAACTTCACCTTTACTTACACTAAGAATCAGCTTGAGGCATTTCGAGCGATTTGCCTAGGCAACATGTCAGTGAATGATATTGTAAAATCCACAAGCTCATCGAACAAAACCGTTTACCGGATAGCTGAAGCGCTTAATAAGAAAAAAGTAGTAACGAGCCATGGCGACCGGGGTATTCAATTCCTACCGAGTACAGATCTCCATGCGGCAGCATTAAAGAGATATGTTCTATCGAATGAGCACCCCCTCGATGCAATCATAGGGTCAAAACTTCTCGTTCTCCTAGCAATATCGCATTTTCCCAAAAGCGTTAAACGAATAGCAAAAGAGACCAAACTTAAGCAGGATACGGTAAGAGTCCTGGTTTGGAGCCTAAGGAATTATGGGGTGGTGACTCAGAAAGAATCCAAGATTATGATTTCATCCACTGACGTTTTTATGGCTCAGTTCTTGCAGGATTTCTCAAAAGGTGTAAACATTAAGATTGTGGAAATGAAAACAAAATTTGGGATTCTGCTTTGGAGTGGTGGTTTAGAATGCATTTTTTCAACCCCCTCACTAGATGATTCTACGGGAATCCAGAAAACATGCATATCTGCAATGGCAAATTATGGTCTGCAATTCGTTTCTGAGACAAACTATTATTATTATTCGTATTGGCATCCAGACTTAAGAACCGAAGATGTGGCTATTCACAATCTGCTGATAGACCCATATAGCACACGGGGAATAAGTTACTCCATGTTATTACTAAAGAAGACTGGGTTCGACTCCAAGTACTTATTGCGAGAAGCTAGATCTGTTGGAATCAATAAGCTTGTAAAAGAAATAATCGACTTCGTGTCTAGCAGGAAAACTACCAATCCGTTTCTGCCAAGTAGAATCGACATTGATGACCTTTATCGCCAATATGGGGTGCAATAAGTGGAGACTACCCAATTCAACAAGGAAGAGGTTTTATCGGTATTAGTTGAAGCTGGTAAGATATGCTCCAAGAACATATCGGTATATTTGGTCGGTGGGGGTGCGATGGCCATCAGGGGGGAGAAGGATGCCACCAAAGATGTTGATCTAATTCTGGAATCTGAAGAACACGCAGAAGAATTGAACAAAGCATTAACAAGGCTTGGTTTTGAGGTGAGTATTCGACCTCCTGTTGAATGCAAGAGTCTAGTAGATGCAAGAATATTGACTATATCAAGAGGCATGAGAATTGACATTTTTGTTGGAACAATATGCGACAAACTAATTTTCAGTCAGGGCATGAAAAAACGATCAGAGTTTTACAGCGACCTTAGCCAAATTTCTCTCAGTCTATGCTCAAGAGAAGACATCTTTCTTTTGAAAAGTGTAACCGAGCGCAATAGAGATCTTGACGATATGATTGTACTTTATCGAAAGGGAATCGATAAAGAGACACTCTTGACGGAATGTCGATTCCAGAGTCAACATGATGATTTAATAGGAGGTAGAATCTGGGAAGTATTTCTTTTGATAAAGATAGAGGAGATGGAGAAGAAATATGGCATTTCTATTCCTTGGAAAAGGGAGCTGAGTAAGATAGCTGAGGTTAAACTTGGTAGTAAGTTAGTTCTAGAACAGATCAAAGGGGGCCTGAATACAGTGCCAAAGATCAGCAATGGTTTGAAAATGAAACCCGCTCAAGTTAGACAATATCTATCGAATCTCGAGAAAGCGGGAATTATAGTAATCGATAAGACAGTAAAACCCAACAAAGTAAATCTGAACGAACCCTAGCTTAGCCAATGTGGACTGTCTAAGACCTCACGAGCTAATTAGGAAGAAAGACGCCACCATATTCTCACCTCATGAATATGTAATAAGGCATTTCCTCAGACTTATTCGAAGTATCTAGGTGCAACATGAAGCGAGTCATATTCTCAATAGAATTCCCATCTTTGCTCAGAGAAAAGAATAAAGAGGCAAATCTGGAATGAATGCACAATCTTGCGCCTCATAATATGCAACATTTCAGCATGAATTGTTGCATTCTTTCTTATTCTCGGTCGATACCTTATAGGATCAACACCCTCAAATGTTGCACAATGCAACCTTATAAGTGCCATTGGTTGCATATCGATGATCATGGGATCCCGCGACGACGCTCTCGATGAAGAGCAATACGAGCAGCTGCTGCAGGCCGCGGACCCCGACCGCCCGGAAGAGCTCCTGATCCTGCTGCTCGCCGGCGACCTGGGCATGAGGGAGGGGGAGATTGCGCACCTGCAGAGGTCCTGGCTCAACTTCCAGAAGGGGCACATCATCATCCCGTCGAGCGACAGGGACGGCTGGACCCCGAAGACCAGGTGGGGGGCGAGGACCATCCCCGCGCTCAAGATGTCTCGGAGGGCGTGGGACGCGGTCAGGGCCTACTTTACCGCCTACGAGCGGCTCGGAATACACCGAATCACCGTCTACCGGATCGTGCAGCGTATAGCCGAGAGGTCCGGGCTTGAGGCCCGGACCTATCCGCATTCGCTCCGGGTGACGGCGGCCACGAGGCTGGCGTACAAGGTCAAGAACCCCCGGGTCCTCTGCGACCTCTTCGGCTGGGGCCAGCTGAAGATCGCGCAGTACTACATCCAGAGGGCTGGCGGCTTGGCCGAAGAGGAACTCGAGAGGGCGTTCATGTAAGACGGTAATAACTTTTTTAACAGAAGTTATTATTCATTTATGATGTCAGCAACCGCGATTAGTATCCAATTATGAGTTGTTAGATTCAATATTTCTTATTGCCAGATAATTCAAATTGGCAATTGTATAACGAAATGTTATACATCCATAATCCTTCCTGTATAACAATTTGTATAACAGACTGTAAAACATAAATAGGGTGTAACCAATCCCTATTTATGTGCCCTTTCGTAGCCGTCCGAATCTCTGAGGCCATGAAGGCTGAGATAGAGACGATCGTAGCGGAGACTGGCTTGTGGAAAACGCAGAGCGATTTCATAAAAGAGGCATTGGACGAGTTCATCCAGAAAAATTGGAGCGGTGAGAGGTATGTCAAGAGCAAGAATAGGAATTGATGCAAGAAAGGACCGCGACGATAGAAGGGCCAAGCACACCAGGGTAACGATCAACAGAAAGAGGGTGGACCTTCCGCTGAAGGCCGCGAACATTAGCACTGAATCCCAGATTGAAACTGACATCGCTAAGAAACAGGTTGAGAGGACGATTATCAATGAAATTGGGTTGAAGATTAACCCAAAGCGGTTAAGGGCAATCGTCACGAGTGACTCTGAGCACCACAATATCAAGAACGCCCTTCAAAACACACTATCAGACATTGGCGACTCCGGCATCAACATTGCATTCCCTTACTTTGTCAATGAACGAAGTCCCAACGAAGACCCAATGGATTTCAGGCCGTTCCCGGCCCCAACGGAGAAGATGGTGCAAAAGGTGTTCGACCTATTCGACATCGAGGGCATCGATATCCTCATTCCCCCGATGATCATGGATGATGCCCATGAGTTACAATGGGCTAAGATAGGGTCCTCAGTCTATTCGACCAGGAAGGGAGACTTCCTAGAGGAATATGCCATCTCTGGAATGGTCCCTTATGCCATAAGCGAAGAAACCGCCAAGAAGATCACAAAGACCTATCTTGAGAACGGATTCGAATCGCTCACTTTCGATTGCGGCGGTGCCAAAATCAAGCAATCAAGGATGAGGGGGATTATCGATAGCGTACCTAACTGGGATAGTCTTCTCATCCACGGCACGAACGTCCCCCACTTCAACTGGCATGGCACTCACGCTTCGTCCGTTCAACCCACCTACGATCTGCTGGTTTCGGTATACGGGTTCGACTCATTCGGAGGAATGCGAAGGGGATTCGATGCGGACCCGGAGACTCCGCAGAAGATTCAAGGTAAGATTCCCAAGAAAAGATACTACACGACCGATACCTATGGAGCATATACATGCGAAGGTCTCAAGAAGCTCATGGAGTCGCACACGCTTCGATGCCAATGCCCCACATGCAGTCGAATCAAGTCGCCTATTGATATTTATAACCGTTCGAACACGAATGAGGACCTCAAGGCACTTCAACAGGATTTAAAGATACATCGTCTTCACGCCGCACATAAGGAGATGTCCCAGGCATCCAAACTTATAGACAAGGGAAAGTACCTTGATCACGTCTCTGACAAGAAAGCAGCGACGAAGGAGCTCCAAACGATTCTAAATGCAATCAGTAGACAAAAGACATCGGAGGATTTCTAAACCCGAAAGTTGCCTTTGGGATTCAGCGCTCTTCTCTTCTCTGAAGACCCACCCCTGCTCAATCCCCTTCCGCCGATGAAGCGGGAGAGCGCTATAGAAGGCTCAGCATTTCATCGGTCATGGGACGCGCGATCGTTGGTCCTGGGTCGTGCCGCATCAGATTCCCTCGACCTTAAGCTTTAGCCGAAGTTGGATAAGAGGTCCATAATGAGGACAAGGAAGTAAGGGTGCAGATGTCTTAGACTCCAAATCCACAGCCCCTAATCATTGAACTGAGATGAAAGATACTCCATTCTCTAGCGACCAAGTCACCATATGAATCTATTCTTGAGATTCTCACGCCAAGTTTCATAACCCCGCCCTCCTGAACCAACTCTATGAATCAAGACGCGCAAATTGCACTAATGATGAGGATTGAACGGACAAGACGAAAGTACCTGAAGAAGGTATTCCACGCTGAAATAGTGGAGAATCCGATTGTTGAGCACACAAACCAAGAAATTCCATATGTCAGAATCAATCTTGGGCATAGGGGCAAGACTGGCATGGAGTTTTTCGAGACTCTCTCGGGGTTTCTCCTTCCTGAGAAACTCGATAGTTATAAAAAGGCGCTCAAGGATGGGAAGCACCTAGTGATCGTCGTTATCGCGATAAATGCAAACAAGTCGATAATGGCGGTAATCCTAGAAAGGCGAGAGCAGTTGATTGGAATTGGGGGGGCTCATCCACAGGTGTGGATCTGCGATGGGCAATACATGACCGAGGTTGCGTCACATGACCGAGTGCCCCTTGAACCCTGAAAGCTTCGCATAGGAAGTTATTCGACCTCAGTCTCCATTTCCGAATGGCCTCCACCGCGTTCATTGCCCGTTCTTGGACGTGCGTCTCGGTGTTCTCCAAGAGCCCATCATACAGCACAAGATTCGAACCCTCCGTTTGAGGTGATCAATGGCAGTCAGACAAAGGAATCAAGCTCGAGGCCGTCCGGAAAGACCTAGGCCACGAGGACATCGAAACGACGCAGATATACCTCCACCTGAACATTCGGCAGCGCTCGAGGACGTATCGGGACGCGACGAGGTTCGGTGTCTGAAGCTCAAGCAAGGCACCATATCGCAATTCGAGCCGTTTTCTGGAAGGACGGGAATGGGCGGTGCACTGGGGACTGGCCAGCGCAAATTGCTTATATGCATTGGCTGACTTTGAAGACGATGACCGCGGACGCCGAAGTAACATATGCAGCTGAACTCATCAAGTGCGTTAGGCTCGATGCCAAGGCGTCGAGATTGCTGCATGGGGCGGGACTGCATGCAGCCGGGACCTATCACCTTTGCCAGGCAGCTGAGAAGGCAATAAAGGCATATCTGTTGCTAGGAGAGCGCATGGGTCTCACCCTCTCGGATATGAAGAGCCACGACTTCCTTGCCATCCTCAAGCACTCTCTCGAAAAGACCCAGAAAGAAGTGATCGACGGCCGTGAGGCGGATGTCACCAGGCTTGGTGAACACATCAGAAGACTGAACGAAATCAAGCACAAGTGCGCCCTGTTAGCTAAAGACGACTTCGAACAGCTAATCTCCAATTATGGAGAGATCAAGGTCGAAGACTTGCCCGGAGGGATAATGGCTGAGATCGAGCCTGAGGACTTCACGAACCGGATGACCATGTACGGCTTCCTAACGCTGCTCGGGCTCATCGCGAGGACGCATGACCAAAGCACGAGATATCCAGATTGCACTCTAGAGCCGTGGGATTATGACCTGAATCTTGGCATTGTAGCGGCCGCGCCCGACCTCCTTGGGGTGATAGAGGTCTTCTGCACATGGCTAGACGAAGGATTCTAGCGTACTGGTGTCCATTATGCTGGAGGCCTGGCTGAAGAAGAGCAAGCAGCTACTCCAGGCCTGCGATAGTCCGAATCGCTGAGGAGGAGCTAGAGGTAAGAAAGAATTAGTGGGACGATATCGGTCGATCGTTCTCCTCCGCAGGTCATATTGTGGAAGAAGCAGGAATATCATTATTAGCCAGTTATCCATGTAAAATTGAAGCAAGATGACGAAGAACCTTAAATCCATAATCTTGAAGTCAGGTATTCCTTTGGAAGCATCCGTAATAAAGAAAATGGCCAAATTCAACTTGCAAGATCATGGAGACTATGAATACGAGAGAGATGGAAAGACTTTTTCTAACGACTGCTGGTTCTCCCAGAATTATCCGATTTCTAGGTCTGCATCGGTAATGGTTAATTATGTTATAGAATGTAAATATAAAGATAGAAACCAGAAATGGTTTTTCTTTAAATTTAATGAATATGCACATTCATATAGAAATGTGGGCTCCAACATGCTTTTCTCATATTTTATCGAGGCTCCGCGGGGAAGAAAGAATAGGGAATTGTTCAATCCAAAGTTGGAATATTTATTGGGCTCCGAAAATCTTTTCGGACTCCCAATCGCGGATTCTGGTCTAGATGTGACCCAGAGTGATTCCAACCCCAACGTCATTCGAGAAGCAGTTAGTCAAGTGAGTTATGCCTCGATCAATATACATAGAATCGGAATAGGGATTAATTCCTTTATGCTCAATCAGAAGATTTCGAATAAGAAAAGAATTGGAGTCTTTCCTTTTTCGACGCTAACGATTCCTATAATCGTTACAACAGCACCCTTGTCTATCCTTCGAGATGAGGTCACTTTGGAAGAGATAGAAAATTCAATAGACATTATGGATCTCGCTGAGGAAGTACCCGGGATATGTCTGAACAGGAGCCAGACGCATGACCAATTCACCTACATGGATAAAGTCAATGAAGCAGACCCAGTGTATTTATCGACGGAGGTCGAAGACTGGTTGAAGAATTATCAAGGTTTAGATAAGGAGGCAGCACACGACATTATCAGAGGGTCTCCTGTCAATAGGATTCACATTCTGAATTACGCCTCCCTTGAGGAATCTCTTGAGCGAGTCACTGGCAACATCAGATCCATCTGTGGTTCTGCTCCGCTTGATCCACTATAGCAGTGCAATAGGTTACAAACTGGCCGCCTGCCAAGAGCACCGGAAGCCTCGCCGAGGAGGAACTCGAGCGGGCGCTTGGGCCTTGACCGATAGGCTATTCGCCGCGGTCAGCCAATTCAAGTTCCGATGGTTTCACGCCTGAGGAGGAACTGGAGATGCGAGTGAAATATTCCTGTGGGGTCACTTCGAGGACTTATGTTGGCCCGATGGCATTCAAGAAAGTTGAGGAATTCCTGATAACCCTCGGAGGAGACGACAGGGGCGTGTTCACTAGACTGAGCATCGAATATGAGATGACAGATCCCGCTGAAACGCCCAAGTTAGAAATCAACGGGGACCATAGCCGTCTGGATATTGGTGGGGACCCCGAGCGCTATGCGCGGATTCTCAATCTCTTTCATACGGTCGAATCTGCGCTGACATTAAATGGAGTCCAGCGAGTCCACTATGATGACATAACCCAGGAGTGGCTCCCAGACAACGAGGAGGAGAAACGGAAGCTCACCGTAAACAATGTCAAGTTCACCAAGAGAGAACCGGAAGAACCGCTGCGTAGAGTCCGGAGGTCATTCATTGACGGGGACCTAACAAGAATATGGAGAATCGAAATCCCGCTCGCCTTCTTCAGAGAGGGAAGGAACGAGTTCCTCGCACGGAGATACATCAACGCCTTCCAGGATTTTTACTACGTTCTGGAAGGCCTCTTCGGTGAAGGGAAGACCAAAGACGTGGAGGGGGCGATGAAGGCGTCGAACGATTTGCGGCTATGCTCAGACTCCGTTCTGAAAGTGATTAGGGGGAACCCCGACTTCGAATCGAGAATCGCACCGCTCTTCGTTTCGTTGAGGCTCAACATAGACGTCGACGGCTTGGTCGATTTCATTGTCAAGTACAGGCATCGCCTCCACCATTTCTGGGTCGAAAAGAGAGAATGGTACGGGCATCCTTTCAACCATGATGAGTTCCGCGATCCAGCCCTCGTCTTGATGTTGCTCAGCATGACCATACTTGAGATTGAGGAATCCAAAGCGTATGGCTTGTGGAGAAGCTAGTGATTTGCTGCTAGATGCCTGCTTCGATGCGTCCTGCAGCCTCTCGAGCCTCGGCCGATGGCTTTGAGGTTCTCCGCCATTTTGGCAGTTGGCGACCCCCGGCGGCCTTCAGTACTGCTAGGAATTTCCCTGGTCGACATCCGGATCCTCGCCGATGAGCTCCCGAGGCCGAAAGTCAGGGAATCGCGTGCCCGGGAGGCCTCGGAATTGGGGCCTGGCTACCAATCCTTGAGTTAGTGCCAGCGGGAAAGACACGATCGGCGGCCGGAGTTCCAGAGGAGAGGAGGTCTATTCTCGTGAACATGGCGAAGCAATGAATTTCTCTTCTGACTCCCTAACAGCACGAGATATCTCAGGACTCCTTACGAGGACTTCACGACTGAGTGGCCTTAAGGCAAGATCCGCGGCTTGTAAGCGCAGAAGCCTAGCATGGCCAACGTCGACGCGGACGAATGACAAGTGCGCCCTGAATTGACTATGTCTGCCAGTCGTCTTGAGGTACGTCTGAGCGCCATTCTCCTCCTTTCTCATGATGCATTCAGTGCGTGGTTGCTCGATGGATGATCGCAATTGCCTGCTTGAGAGATTCTTCAAGTAGGCCGTCATTGACGCCTTTGAGAACATGATGTAGTCAAGGCAATTTACAATCTGGAGCCTGTTCAATTCGTCAACGTCGCTTGTCTTGTCGATGCGGATGATTCCATTGCCCTGAATCTTGAGCCGGTACAGCTCCTTGTCAAAGAAGAGAATTGACATTTCTTCGCTGATTGGAAAAAGAATCATTAATCCGGGTGACTGCAGTGCGGTCATCGTTGGGATGACTTGATTGTACAAGACTACAGGTGAATCCCCACAGATAAATGGAATATCGGTCGCGTTGCGCACGAGCGCCACCGCCAAGTCAGATATCAAGAGCGGACCTTCTCCGAGCGCCACGAGAATGCCAGTGCTGTCGGCGTGCTTGAGTTGCACACGGATGCTGTGTACGTCGGAGATGGGAACGCCCTGCGACCGCAGCGACATCATTATATCTGGCTTCATAGCAGCCATGATGGTATTCATGATGGACTCAGCTTCCATCTTGGATGCCTTGGTTCTTCTTGAGCACAGAAGGACAAAGCGCAACAGCTCAGGCCAGTCGTTCTCGTCGAGTCGGTCGAAACCCTTGACCTCGTCTATCTTGTCCAATATCTCTGAATGACTCTTCTCAATGGCTGACATTATCGTTTCAAAGTCCTTTGCATTCTCCTTATCGGCATAAAAGTAGTGCTCGGAGCCAACAGCTCTGAGGTTCCTTCTTATGATGGTTCCCTGATCGACGCAAAGAAGGAAGAGACCAGTCCCATCGCTGGAGAAGCGACGAATGTAGAACATCGGCAAGTAGTGCTGAGTCTTGTATGCAGTCATATGAAGTGGCATCCAGCAGCGTCTGCAATTAGCTCAATGGCTGACATCCTCGATAAATATTAGCCAAGCAGGTTGACCCCAAACGCAATTTTGAGAATCCACTGGAAGACAGCTGAGAGGAATAGAGGATTCATTATCCACCTGGGCAATGTGATTCTGTGGTATTCTGGAATTCGCAGGATGAATATAAGAAAATCCTAGAGTTGGTGAAGAATAATCCAGATAGACTCGCGGATTTTGCTTTCGTCTATTACCGAGACCTTAATGAAGGTTCTGCTGACCTTGGTGAATGGGACAGACTGTTTATTGCAGTGTCAAAAATGAGTTGTGAGCTCTATAGAAATGTCACTATCCAAGAGAAGAGAGCAATCAGAAAGAATCTCAGCTTCAAGGGAACATTTGTCGAGCCTTCCATTTATGAAGACGTGAAAGTAATGGCAAATGCCCATGAAATCCTCAACGAAATAGGAATGAATGGGGGTGATCCATCACTGCTCGAATTATTGCTGGTTGCTCACGATCTTGAATTCATCCTACGGCCGACCTTACTCCGATTAAATTGGCTTGTTCGAAAAACAGATGGTGAAGCGCTAGGATATTCTGAAGCGCAGCTGAATAAGGAAAAGAAACAGAGATCCATTCGCCATGGCATCGACCAAATTCAGAAGAAACTGGACTTACGGAGGAAGCACCGCGTCTTATCCAAGAATGATAAAAGGGAAATCCGTGATTTTGTAAGAAGCATGTCGGCAGACAAGGGATTCCCATTGGGGGTCGTAGAACTCCGTAATTGGATCGCCCATAGAGATTTTTTTGTGTCGGGAAATGAGGTCATCATGAACTTTCATCCATATCCAGGTAAACGAAAACCTCTAACAAAGGCACAGATTGCAGATATTCGCTATACTACTCTAGGCCTTGTCACCTTGTGCATGACGATCGATGCCGTTTTCAAAATCGCTTCGGAGGCAAACCTGGGTATCATGAAACCTCAATTGAAGATTAGAAAGAAGCCATGAATTATCTCAATAAACAAGCCTTAGAAGAGACGAGACAGGATTCACGTTCTCAGCGAGTCTATCAAGTCACCTTCCTAGACTCACAGACAACCAAATCGTCATGGAAGCCTATGAAGGCTGGGGGCAGGTCTGCAAGCGGTAACTGCAGGCGCGAGCTCCGGAGGCCTCGTATTCCAGGAGGAATGCATTACATACCATGTTTCAATTCCAGGTGCCTAAAAATCGAGGTGAATGCCATCAGCGTGCCTAATCCCCCAAGACCGATAACAATGGCTGCTATCACGGAAGCACCTGCATCATTGATCCATCCGCCTGTGAGTAGTGCGATCCCCAGCGCTCCTAGGACCCCCGCAGCTATGTTGAACAGGCTGCAAACCGCCAGGAAGAACGCGGTATCTCCGTACTGTTGCCATCTGTGCTTGCCAACCTTCTCCTTGGCCCTCTCAATGAAGTACGACATGAGAAGATTGGAAACAAGGGCAAGTCCAGCGAATCCGGTGCTGACTGCGGCAAGCCCCTCAGCGCTTGTCATCTTCTTCTTCCCTCCGATCAACCAGGTCCTTCCAGTTCCTGGCCAGATAGACAATCGATACAACTGTCAACAATAGAGCGAAAAAGGCTAGGTAAGCGAGCAGCTCCAGCAGAGGATTCTCGGGTTGATCCCAAACGAGGGGTATTGCTGCCCCTATGGTGAGGAACGCCAAGAGGCCTGCCGCAAAGAACATCAATTGGAGTGACCGACCCGGGGAAAAGACGACTTGTCCTTGAGGCTGCACGTTGCTCAAACGCTTGAGCTGGGAGATTAGGTAGATCGCGGCACCAGAAGTAGAAGCGGCAACCACTACCAGTCCTTCGAGGCCTGAGGTCACAATTTTACCTTCTAGCCGTGCCTCTCCCTGTACTCCATGATACAGAGCTCCACCCCGTGGGATCTGCTTGCGAATACCCTCTTCTTCACCATCTCATCCAGCCAATCGATTAGCTCCTGTGGAACCGTGACGGTCAGCTTCTCCCTTTGCCTAACCATGTCGGGCAAATTGCCATAGGAAGGCTTAATAGCGTATACGCTAATATACGACAATGTTAGGCATGGTTAGGGAATGCCTAATATGGTGAACACATGAAGGGACTGACCATAATGCTTGACGAGAAAGACCTCCAGGAGCTCAAAGACATGGCCAAGCGGATGGCTTTGCCGCCGTCCGTCTACGCCCGCTCCCTGCTCCTGAGGGCGCTGAGGAACGAGATCGCCGCGATGGACGAGCAGCAAGCTCTGGAGGCATGACCATGAACGAGATGACGGAGCTCGAGCACATCGAGCTGAAGATGATTGACGGCATGCCGATCGACTACTGGCGAGGGGTCGAGGACGCCATCGACCTGGTGTCGGAGCTGCTCTTCTCCTGCTCGAGGGGGAAGCCGCTGGACGTCGACGCTTTCGATCGGAAGCTGGAGGAGCTCATGATCGCCGCGAGGGACCGGCGGACCATCTGGCTGGGGAAAATGATGTTCGCATTCTCAGGGCCGGCGCCGACGGATTCTACAGCGACAAGTCCCTCCGGAGCATCAAGGACCTGGTCGAGGAGGCCTCGGGCGTGAGGTTCATAATCAAGGACCTCAGGTCGACGATCACCTCGATGACCGTGAACCTCGACCCGAAGCTCCTCCCCGCGATGTCTCTGCAGCTGAGGCACGCTAGCCCTGCGACGACGCAGCGCTACTACGCGAGCATCAAGCAGGGCCTAGCCGGCGGAGAGCTCAGGGAAGCGTGGAGCCGAAATTCAATAACCCCCAAAAACGGCGTTATTGACCGAAAACACGACAACACTGGATATGCTTAGTGGCGGGCCCGGTGGGATTCGAACCCACGACCCATCGGTTAAGAGCCGATTGCTCCACCTAGCTGAGCTACGGGCCCGTCTTTCGGCCAATACTGATTAGCCTACATAAAGATATCGCGCACGAAGTCCGTGCCTGACCGCGGAAAAGGCCGCTGGCTTTTTCTGTTTTACATGGAACCGGGCGTGATCTCTTCCGCCTTGCCGCGCTTGATCAACGCCCGCCCGATCGAGGCGGGGAGCGTGATGACATCCTCCTTGTGCAGCTTGTAGACCGAATCCGGTCCTGCGAATGAAGGAATGTCCTCGAGGATCCGCAGCAGCACCTCCGCACCTTTCGCTTCCGTAGGGCGCTCGCTCATCAGTTGGGTTGTGGAAGTGGATGGTGGTTCGGGAACGAGCTTCCTTTGCTCCCCTCCGTGGCCATCGTGCCCAGGTTGCCGGGAAGATGCTTCCTCAACTCCTGGAGCAACCTTCGCCTCCGCTCCTTCGGGCTGGACCGAGGGCGGTCTCTCTTGCACCACGGTCTTCGGGACCGGAGGAACGGGCATGGGCGCCACGGTCGGAGCGGGGATCACCTCGCGGCATCTCTCGCCCGACGAGAATATCGCCTCCCGGCTGGCCTTGGTCCGCTGCAGCACGCTCTCCAGGAGCGCCTTCTCCTCCGGCGTGAGGCGGGACTCGTCCAGCTTTCCCCCGCTCGCCGCCCGGATGGCCATGAGCGTTACCTTCTCCGCTCGGAAATCGAATATCTGCATCGTCTTCTCGGTGAGCCGGTTGATCTGCTGCCCCAGCCCTCTCGCCTTGGCGGAGTAGGGGTCGAGGGCGCTCTCCCTTTCGTGGTCGCGCTTGAGCTGCTCTACCAGCTGCCTTGCTGTGATGTAAAAGTCCTTCCTGATCTCGGTGATCGTGTTGGAACGCTTCTCCTCCCTGAACGCTTTCATCACGTCCTCGTAGGTGAGGGACTCCGGCAGCGGCGCCATCGAGGACAGATTCGGCTGTTGATATTTGATGCTTCTCGGTACTTTGCTTCGGAAAGAGGTGGGCAACGTCTTTCTAACCAAATCGCGGTGCTGGTAATCGTGAGCCGTGGAGTCTTGTTCCGGGAGACCGCTTCCGGTCTAGAGCTGGACGTCATCGTCTCTCCCAAGTCGGGCCGTTCAGAGGTGGAGGGCTTCGATCAGTGGCGCGGCCGACTGGTCGTCAAGCTCAAGGCCCCTCCCGAGAAAGGGGAGGCGAACAAGGAGCTAGTTGAACTGCTGGAGGCATTGCTCCAGGCGAAGGTCTCCGTGTTGCGAGGTCATACCTCGCGAACGAAGACCGTCCTTGTCACCGGGGACCTGGAGCGCGCGAAGAAGATGCTGGAGGGGTGGCATGCTCGACCCTGAGGAGACCTTGAAGGAGCTCATGAAAATCCTGGAGGAACTGAGCTCTCGCGCTCCAGAGCAGGTGATACTGATCGAAGGGCAGAAGGACCGGGCCGCCCTCTCCCTTCTCGGCGTGGGCGGCGAGGTGTGGCAGGTGCATGGTCCGAACTCTATCTTCTCCCTTGCCGAACGCCTCGCCACGGAAAGGAAGAGCGCTGTCATCCTCACCGATTGGGACCGGAAAGGGGGGCAGCTGGCGCGGCTGCTGCGCTCCGCCTTGGTCGCCAACGGCGTCCGCTACGACGACAACGTTCGCCGGCGATTGGTCAGGCTGGTCAAGATGGAGATCAAAGACATCGAGAGCCTGCCAGCATTCTTCTCCCGCCTGGTCTCGCTTTCAAACGCTCCTGGCCTCTAGAGAATCTTCGTCTCTCGGCGAGATAGTGGATTCCGATCTCATTCGGATGCCACTCCGTCATATGCTAGCCAGACGCACGGAATATGGCAAGGTATTAATCTAGCGGACAATGTAGCGAGGGCGGAAAGATGAGGCACCAGGAAGAGATGTTGGCAGAGCTCGGCATGCGGAGCTTGGACCAGCTGTTCGAGGACATCCCCGAGGATGTGCGCACGAAAGGCCTGCGCTTGCCGAAGGGGATATCGGAGATGGAGGTGCTGCGCGAGGTCCGCCAGACCCTCTCCAAGAATCTCACCGCCGACGATCATCCTTGCTTCCTGGGAGCAGGCGTCTACCATCATTTCATACCCTCTGCCGTCCGAACCATCCTCTCCCGCTCCGAGTTCCTGACCTCATACACCCCATATCAAGCGGAGGTGAGCCAGGGCATGCTGCAGGCCCTATTCGAATACCAGAGCTACATGGCGGAGCTCACCGGGCTGGATGCCGTTAATTCCTCCAATTACGACGCCTCCACCGCCCTGGGCGAAGCGGCCACCATGTGCACGCGTCTCAACGAGAAGCGCCGGTTCCTCATTCCCGAGGCGCTCAGCTGGGAGAAGAAGAGCGTGCTCAAGAACTACGCCTGGGGGCCGAAGATCGAAGTGGTGGAATATTCCTACGACCCCTACACGGGCGAGCTGGACCTGGAGGACCTGCGATCGAAGGTGGACGCCGAGACCTCTGGTGTCTACGTGGAAGTACCGAACTTCTTCGGGGTCCTTGATTCCCATGCTCACCTGTTGAAGGAGCAGTTCCCGGAGGTGGCGCTGGTGGTGGGCGTGAACCCGATCTCGCTTGGGGCGCTCAAGGCCCCTGGCGACTACGGCGCGGACATAGTCATCGGTGAAGGCCAGCCATTGGGCATCCCCATGAACTTCGGAGGTCCGCTGCTAGGCATCTTCGCCTGCCGACAGGAGCATGTGCGCAAGATGCCTGGACGGGTGATCGGAATGACGCGAGATGCAGAGGGGGAAAGGGCTTTCTGCATGACGCTGCAGACCCGGGAGCAGCACATAAGGCGCTCCAAGGCCACCTCCAACATCTGCACCAATGAAGCTCTGATGGCCGTGGCCGCCTCCGCCTACCTGAGCGTGCTGGGGAAGGAAGGGCTGCTATCGTTGGCCAAGGTGAACATGGTCAGGGCCCGGAAGCTAGCGGACATGATCGGAGAGATCGACGGGTTCGAATCGCCCTTCTTCGACGCTTACCATTTCAACGAGTTCGTCGTCCGCACTCCCGTCAGACCAGAGAAGCTGAACAAGCTGCTGCTGAAGAAAGGCATCATCGGCGGATTGCCTTTGGTCGAGCACATCCCTAGGCTGAACGAGCACATGCTGCTCTGCTCCACAGAGATGCACTCGGACGAAGACCATTCCGGGCTGATCGCCGCCCTGAAGGACGTGGTCTGATGTACCGCCAAGCTCGCTATGAGCGTCGCCTCATCATGGAGAAGGACGGACGGACCGACTTCGACCTGCCGTTCGATGATGAGGGGAGGGGGCTGGAGGACTACGCCCCCAGCGAGCTGATCCGTTCGGAGCTCGACCTGCCCTCCCTCCCAGAGAGGGAAGTCGTCAAACACTACATCAACTTGAGCCAGATGACCTTCGGCATCGACAACGGGATGTATCCGCTGGGCTCGTGCACCATGAAATTCAATCCCAAATACGCGGACGTACTCGCTTCCCTATCGACGGTGCAGAACATCCACCCCTATCAGGACGAGGAGACGGTGCAAGGGGCGCTGCAGCTCATGTACGAGCTGGAGAGGGCGTTGTGCGAGATCTCGGGCATGGACGCCATCACCCT
The DNA here is from genome assembly GCA_026394375.1 of Methanomassiliicoccales archaeon. NCBI lineage: Archaea > Methanobacteriati > Thermoplasmatota > Thermoplasmata > Methanomassiliicoccales > Methanomassiliicoccales archaeon. Next base: position 91,072 of record JAPKYJ010000015.1, on the reverse strand, counting down.
TCAACCGGCGGCCGGGGCACATGGCGAGTTCACTGGCATGCTTCTGACCAAGGCCTATCATGCCAAATCTGGCGAGCAGCGCACCGAGGTGGTGGTCCCGGACTCCGCCCACGGCACCAACCCCGCATCCGCCGCCATGGCCGGCTTCGAGGTCATAGAGATCCCTTCGTCGGACGAGGGCCGGGTGGGCGTGGAAGCGCTCAAGGCCGCGGTCTCGGAGAAGACCGCCGCGTTCATGATCACCAACCCTAACACGCTGGGCATCTTCGAATCCGATATCCGGGAGATCGCCCGCATCGTGCACGAGGCCGGGGCGCTCCTCTACTACGACGGCGCCAACCTGAACGCGGTCATGGGACGTACCACCCCGGGGATAATGGATTTCGATATCGTGCACTTCAATCTGCACAAGACCTTCGCCACCCCTCACGGGGGCGGCGGACCGGGAGCCGGGCCAGTGGGGGTGAGAGAGCGATTGCTGCCCTTCCTGCCCGTTCCGCGCATCGTAAAGAAGGATGGCAAGTTCCACCTTGACTACGACCAGCCGGATTCCATCGGCAAGGTCAGGGCGTTCTACGGCAACTTCGCCGTGCTGGTCCGGGCCTACTCCTACATCTTGAGGAAGGGCGGGGACGGATTGCGGGCCGCCTCCGACGGGGCGGTGCTCAACTCCAACTACCTCAAGCACGAGCTGAAGGACGTCTATCCGTTGCCTTACGGCGATCTGCGCAAGCACGAGTTCGTGGTGAGCGCCAAGAAGCTCAAAGAGGAGAAAGGGATCAGGGCCTTCGACGTGGCCAAACGCCTGCTGGATTTCGGATATCATGCTCCGACCGTGTACTTCCCTGGCCTGGTGGAGGAAGCGCTGATGATCGAGCCCACGGAAACGGAGACGAAGGAATCGCTGGACGAGTTCGCCGCGGTCATGAGGAGGATCGCCCTCGAGGACGACCCGCAGACGGTCCGGGAAGCACCGCACAACGCCGCCGTCAAACGAGTGGACGAGGTGTATGCAGCCAAAGAAGCCATCCTCAGTTGGCGCGCCTACAGGAAGAAGATGGCAAAGGAAAAAACCGAGACCCTCTGAACCGTCATCTCTGGTCGGGCGAGGGTCAGTCTATGATGTTCAGGTGCCGCCCCACGCCCAGTCGACACGCCGCTTCGTAGACCAGCTTCGCCGTCAAGCAATCCTGCACCGCCAGCCCGGTGGAGCAGAACACCGTCACCTGATCATCGCTCGTTCTCTTTGGGCTAAGACCAGCCACGACCGCGCCGATCTCCGCGTCCACGTCCGTCCGCGTGAGCTCGCCCTTGCTCAGAGGCACGTTGATCTCCCCCGAATGGCTGGCCTGCTCCCAATCATCGATGACCAGGTAGGACCGCTTCAGTATCCTCGGGTCCATCTCCTGCTTGCCCGGGGCGTCCGCGCCGATGCAGTTGAAATGCATCCCGGGCGAGACCCATTCATCCTTGACTATCGGCGTTCGTGAGGGAGTGACCGTGGTGATGATGTCGGCGCCGCGGACGCAGTCCTCCGGGCTCTCCGCCACCTTGATATTGCTTATCTCCCAGCGGTACTCTTCTTGCAGTTCTTTGACCAACGCCTTGCTCCTTCCCACCTGCAGGTCGTAGACCCTCAGCTCGTCCAGCCCGCCGTAAAGGGTGACGAGTCCGAGCACCTGCGTCCGGGCCTGATTACCCGCGCCTATGACCCCAATCACCTTGGGGTTCGACCGGGCAAGGTACTTAGATGCGATCGCGCCGGCCGCTCCGGTGCGCATGGCGGTGATGTGTGTGGCGTCCATGAAGGCCATCGGTTCCCCGGTCCGTGGATCGACCAGGAGCAATGTCCCCATGACCGTTCTCAACCCGTACTTGGCGTTCTGCGGATGCACATTCACGATCTTGACCGCGGCCACGCCCGCGTCCTCCACGTAGGAGGGCATGGTCCGCAGGTCGCCGTCCTGCTCCTTGAAAAAGAGATAGGTCTTCGGAGGCATCTGCACCTGGCCCAGGCCTTTGTACCTGAAGGCATCCTCGACCGCTCCTAGCACCTCCTTCATATCCAGGAGTTTCTTCACCTGCGTCCCCGTTAGGATGAGGGTCTTGACCTTCACCTGCCGTTCCGCCATGGGTCCACCGTTTCGCGGCCATCCCGCGGGAGACGCACACCTCTGCTCGAAGATAAAGGCAACGTGGGACGTGCGAACACGTGTCCAGGCATCTCGCGCTTAGGATAGCTGTTGGTGGCGGCCCGATCCCTGATCGCATAAGGAGCAGCCTTATGCCAGCCGACGACTTTTTCTCCCCGCAGGGCGTTGATACCTGCCGATGACCGCCTTGGCGCAGGATGAGGAGGATTCCCTCGCGGCCACCGAGCCCGCTTCCGTGGCGACGAAGGGCCTGTTCGTGGTCTTCGAGGGAGTGGACGGAACGGGCAAGAGCACCGTCTCCCGCATGGTGCACTCCGAGCTCTTGCGGGAACTACCAGGAAGGGTTATTCTCACCGCCGAACCGAGCGATTCCTGGCTGGGGGATTGCGTGCGCCGGGCCAATGCTGAGGACGTCGGCACTTTCGCCGAAGCCCTTCTTTTCATGGTTGACCGGGCCGAGCATACACGCCAGATCGCGTCGTGGTTGGAACAGGGGAACGTGGTCATCTGCGATCGTTACTACGCATCCACCTTGGCCTACCAGGGAGCACTGCTCAAGGAGGCTATGGGCGCCAAAAAGGCGGTGGAATGGCTCAAAGAGGTCAATCGCCCCATCATCATCCAGCCCGATCTGACCATTCTTCTGACGATGAAGGTCAGCGCCGCCCTGGAACGCCTGAAGAGCCGAAAAGGCAAGACGAAATTCGAGTCGATGGAGTATCTGCAGGACGTCGACCTGATCTACCGTAGCCTGGCCATGGAAGATGTCTCCCTCCATACCCTCGATGCCTCCCGGTCGGCGGGGCAGGTGACCCAGGACGCCCTGCGACTGATTCGCAACAAGCTTTAAACGGCAAATGGGGAATGGGGCGTCATGCACCCGACGGACGGCCTTCGGGGTACGAAGAGCAAGAAGCTCGAGGGGCGACGCATCGTCCTCGGGGTTACGGGCAGCATCGCCGCTGTGGAATGCTTTGAGCTTGCCCGGGACCTCATACGCCATGGAGCGCAGGTGCACGCCGTTCTCAGCCAGGAAGCGCTCAACCTCATCACCCCCTGGTCCATGGAGTTCGCCACCGGGAACGATGTCATCGATGTGATCGATGGACGCGTGCAGCACGTCTCTCTCCTTGGCAACTCTCCCGACAAAGCGGACCTGTACCTCATCGCGCCTTGCACCGCCAACACCATCTCCAAGATCGCCTGTGGCATCGACGATACCCCGGTGACCACCATGGCCACGACCGCTTTGGGTTCGGGGACGCCCGTCCTCATCGCCCCGGCCATGCACCTGGCCATGTTCCAGAACCCCATCATCCGGAAGAACGTCCGCTTGCTTCAGGAGGTGGGAGTGCAATTCATCGGTCCGCGCATCGAGAACAAGAAGTCGAAGATCGCCACCAACGAGGAACTCGTGGAGGCGGTGATCCGAACCCTGGGAAAGAAAGACATGACGGGAAAGAGTGTACTGGTCATCGGCGGCTCCTCGGAGGAGGCGATCGATGAGATGCGGATCATCACCAACAAGGGTTCAGGGGAGACGGCCATCGAGATCGCCACCGCCGCCTTCGAACGGGGGGCGGAGGTGGAGCTGTGGATGGGGCGTGCCTCCGTTGGCATGCCTTCGTTCATCGAGACGAAGCGCTTCGTGAGCGTGGCTGACCTTACCCAGATGATCAAGAAGGCGGACCAAGACATCGTCATCATGCCTGCCGCGCTCTCGGATTTCGCACCGGCGAGATCGAAAGGCAAGATCCCGTCCGATGAGAAGGATGTCGTCCTGAGGCTGTGCTCCCTGCCCAAGGTGCTCGACACCCTGCGCTCGAGAGCGAAAGTTCTAGTGGGCTTCAAGGCGGAACACGGCATCCCCGAGAAGGAACTGAAGGCGAAGGCTAGGAAGAGGCTGAAGGAGGCTTCGCTGGACCTCATCGTGGCCAACGACCTCCGAGATGTCTCGGCGGGCAAGACCAAGGCGTTCATCCTCCGCTCCGACGGGGAAGAAAGGAAAGTGGACGGGAGCAAGTCCGCACTGGCCGAGGCCATCATGGACGAGATCATTTCATTCTGACGTGAGGCGAAGAGCATGAGAAAGACATCATTCTGTCCCGGTCACATCACCGGTTTCTTCCAGATCCGCGAACATAAAGACGCCCTCCGCAGCGGTTCGAGGGGGGCGGGGTTGTGTGTTGGATTAGGGACGCATTGCACCCTCCAGGCGGAGGAGGGAGAAGGGAAGAAGACCGTTCGATTCGCCGGCGTGGAAATGGACGCCCCGGTCACTATGGACGCCGTCTCTTACATCCTGGGCCAGAGAAAACTGGACGTAGTGGTGGACCTGGTCCACGACCTGCCCATCGGCCAGGGATTCGGTATGAGCGCGGCCGGCGCCCTATCTGCGGCACACGCTCTCTCCGAGATCATTGGCCTACCGTTCAGCGAGGCCATCCGGGCGGCGCACAAGTCGGAGCTTAGGCACCGCACTGGGTTGGGGGACGTGGCCGCTCTGTCCCGCGGGGGAATCACTTTCCGTAGGAAGGAAGGAGTGCCGCCGTTCGGACAGGTGGACCGCATCAACGCCGAACCGGAACTCGTCCTGTGCGTGGTCGGCGATCCCATATCCACGGCCGAGGTGCTCTCCGACCCGAGGAAAAGGGAGAGGCTGAACAAGGTAGGGAATGAGTGCGTGGAGAAGATGTCCGCCGCTCCCACCTTGAACAACCTCATGCGCCTCTCCCGGGACTTCATGAAGCGCTCGGAACTGGCCCCACCAAGAGTGGAAGAGGCGGTGCAGGCGGCGGAGAAGCACGGGCAGGCGAGCATGGTCATGCTGGGCAGCTCGGTCTTTGCCGTGGGGGACGTGGAACGGTTGGAGGAGGCGCTGAGGCCGTTCGGCACCGTCTACCGCACGAAGGTCGACTGGCGCGGACCGAGGATCATCGAATCACCTCGCTGAGCTCGCTTGGGGTTCTAGCCACCGCTTAAATAGGAGAAATCATTGTCTCTGCAGGGAAGAGCATGGACGACCTGGAACCGAAGATCCCCATGGCAGTGCGCGGATTCGCCTGGAGGGTAACCGCTACCATCATTCTCGGAGTGGGCTGGTTGTCTTTCTTCATCCTCTGGCTCTTCTTCTACGCTGGAGGCTGGGAATTCTACAAGAGTCTGGCCATCATCATCGTCTCGGTGCTGGTGGCCATCGGCGCGTTGGCGGCCATGTGGGCCTCCTTCGGGCTGAAGATGGTCGAGAGAGCGGCCGCCGAGGATGCTTCGTTTGGGCCACAATTCAGACGCTGGACCGGGGCCAGGGGCATCGCTTCCAGCCTACTGTGGGTAGGGTGGCTGGTGTTCCTCGTCATCTGGCTGTTCTTCTTCGCAGGCAGCTGGAACATCTATCAGAATCTGGGCGTGCTCATCGTCTCGCTGCTAATCGTCGGCGGCATCTCGAGCCTGGTCTGGCGCTCGTTCTGGCGGCGCTGGTAGAGGGCTCACTCGTACAGAGTGAAAAGGCGGTCGTCCTCGCCCACCTCGAAAAGGCCGATGCGCGCCCCGGCATCCAGCCAGGCATGTGCGTAGTTCACGCAGGCGAAGGCGTTCACGTAGTCGCCCTTCTCCTTGAAATGCAATGCGTCGGAGTAATAGGCGTTCGCCATCTCCAGGAAGGAATCCGCCATCTTCTTGCCGAAGGAGCGGGAAGGAGCGGCTATCTTCAGCTTGTCAAGCGCTCGTTTGGTCGTGTCCAGATACTTGGAGAGCTTCTCCTCGGTGATGCGGTCCTGCATCTCATACCCTTCTGGAGGGCACGACCTCCACGCTCTCGCCGCCGTGCTTGCTCTCCCGCGGACGCACTTCCACGAACAGCGGCATCTGGATGTTCGCGCCCATGATGAGGGCCACGCCGATGGGCAGGCGCTGGATCTCGTCCTCCATGCCGGCGGAAATGCCTTCCAGAGAGGCGGAGATGGCCTTCAGGTCATTGGGGTTGGTGACCTTGAGGATTATCTGGGTGTTGCACTGCGAGAGCACGTTCTTGTCAATCTTGGCCGCGCGCTGCGATATGATCGTCAGTCCGAGGCCGAACTTGCGTCCCTCGGAGGCGATGGTGCGGAATATCTTGGAGGATGCTACCACCCCTTGCTGCGGACAGTAGTTGTGCGCCTCCTCCACCACCATCATCATAGGTGGGGTCTTACCCAGCTTGCGCAGCTCGAAACAGGCCGAAGCGATTCGATTGACGATTATCTCCTGGATGTCAGGCGGGGTGCCCTTGAAGTTGATGATGGTCGTCTTGCCCTTGACGATGAGGTCGTCGATCTTCGTACCTTGCGAAGCGAAGAGGTTGACCTCGTTGAGGTACTCCAGCTCATTGATGAGGGTGGCGTTCTCCCCTTCCTCGTCCGCCTCCAGAACGTTGATCAGGTCCTTGAGCGAGTACTCCTTCTTGGCCGCCTTGACGGACTCGATGGCCTTCCTCAGGGAGGTCAAGTAGGCCTTGCCGTTCTTGATGCTGGTGAGCGACAGCACGTCTCGAGCATCGAGATTCGAGAGGGTGAACTTGAGGGGTTTGGCCTTGGGATTTATGGTGGTGTCGGTGGCGAACTCCATGATCTGGTCCGAATAGCCGCGCGTGGACACCCCGAAATTGCGCTGGCTCTTGGCCAAAGTGCCTTTCTCGCGCATCGCTCCATATTCTCCGTGAGGATCGAAGACCATGGTGGTGACCTCGTGCTTCATCAGCTCCTCGATGAGGTCGCCGCACAGAAAGCTCTTGCCTCCGCCGGTCTTGGCGAGGATGGAGACGTGCTTCTGCACCATGGCGTTGATGTCCACCTCCACTCGGATGTCGTGGCCGAAGAGCAGCCCCAGGTACGCACCAGTGTCGGTGTTCTCGCGCAGTCCGATGACGTCCTTAATCAGGTTGCCCGTCGCCTTGTAGACGTGGTCCCCAGCACGGAAAGGAGTGCGGGGCACTTGCAGCAAACCCCGGTCATCCCGGAAGCCAACCACGTCCACCTTGGCGATGACTATCTCGTCGATCAGTATCTCTTCTCCGTCCTGGAGCTTCTTGGCCCTTTCCAGGGAGAGATCGGTCTTGCGCTCCATGGCCGTGACGCGACCAAGCACCCAGCCCTCGTGCTGGTGCTCCACCTGCACGTATTCCATGGTCTCGATGTCGCCGAAGACGCGGAAGTGGAATTCCGCAGTGCCAACGGTCCCAAAAATGATGCCCACGGCGTTCAATCCGTCTTTGGCAGGGTGCTTCGGAGCGGGCGGGGCCTCGGAGTGGTGCTCCTTCTGATCGCTCGTGCTGACTGGAGCCTCCACGGTAGAATCGGTCTGCATTCCCATCCCGAGCAGAGATATCCAGCGAATATGATAAATATCTTTGGTATCCAGCGCCACCAAATGTATTAAGTGCACCAGACCGATTCCGACGGAGATGATCGTTCTCTGCGGCTCCGCCTCGAAATCGCTCGCTCGGGATTTGGCCCAGCAGACTGGGGCGGAGATCGTAGAGGCCTCGGTGAAGCGATTCCCGGATGGCGAGGCCTATGTGCGCATCGAACGCGAAAGCCTTAGCGGCGAGGTGGTCATCGTCCAGAACTCCTATCCGGACAGCCACCTCATCGAGCTTCTGCTGTTGCAGGATGCGGTCCGAGGCCTGGGCGCAGACAAGATCACCACAGTCGTCCCGTATTTCGGCTATGCCCGGCAGGACAGGCGCTTCAATCCCGGTGAAGCGCTCAGCGCCAAAGTGATGGTAGAGGCCCTTGCGACCGAGGCCGACAGGCTTTTCAGCATCGATCTGCACAAGCCAGAGATACTCCAATGGTTCGACCGGGCCGGGGCCAAGAACATCTCTGCCGCTCCGGCCATAGGCGAGTTCTTTCTGAACCATGAGATCGATTTGGTGCTTGCGCCCGACGAGGGAGCTGAGGAGAGAGCGAGAGAGGTTGCCAACGTCCTTGGATGCGATCACGATCATCTGACCAAGACCAGGTTGAGCGGCACGGAGGTGCGCATCTCGCCCAGCCAGATCGATGCCCGAGGCAAGGACGTGCTCATCGTGGACGACATCATCTCCACCGGAGGCACGATCATCGCGGCCAGCAACGAGCTGAAGAGATTGGGCGCCAAGAGAGTGACCGCGGCCTGCACTCACGGGCTCTTCGTCTCTGGCGCCCTGGACAAGCTGCGCAATGCCTGCGACAGAGTGGTGTGCACGAACACGTTGGAGAACGAGGTCTCGGCCATCTCAGTGGCAAAAGAAGTGGCCAAGGCGATCTAGATCTAGTCCCAGGGAATACATATAAACCTTTTAATGTCGAACCTTATTCCGTTCTCACCAGGCGGTGGTTCCCCATGATCAAGAAGTCCGATGATTTCGGTGAATGGTACAATGAGATCGTGGAGCTAGCGGGGCTCACTGATAAGCGCTACCCCGTCAAGGGCATGAACGTCTGGACCCCGTATGGCTGGAAGGTCATGCGCTCTATCGACGAGTACATCCGCCACGAGCTCGACGCCACCGATCACCAAGAGGTCTGCTTCCCCCTGCTCATCCCCGAAACGGAGTTCCAGAAAGAGAAGGAGCACATCAAGGGCTTCGACGCCGAGGTGTACTGGGTGACCCACGCGGGGCTCAATCCGCTAGATATCCGCCTTTGCCTCCGTCCCACCTCGGAAACGGCGATGTATCCGATTTTCGCGCTCTGGGTGCGCTCACATCAAGACCTTCCTCTCAAGACCTACCAGATCGTCAACACCTTCCGCTACGAGACCAAGCAGACCCGGGCGTTCATCCGTGTAAGGGAGATACATTTCTTCGAATCGCACACCTGCCACACCACCGATGAGGATGCGGAGCGTCAGGTGGAGGAGGACTTCGTCATCCTGGAGAACCTCATGGAACATCTTTGTCTGCCGTACTTCCTGCTCAAGCGTACCGACTGGGACAAGTTCCCCGGTGCCTACTACACTGTGGGCGTAGACACTCCGATGCTAGAGGGACGGAGCCTGCAGCTGGGTTCCATCCACCACTACAGAGACAACTTCTCCCGCCCCTTCGAGATCAAGTACGAGGACGTCGACGGCACGTTGAAGTACGTTCACCAGACGACCTTCGGCATGTCCGAGCGATTGGTCGGGGCGGTGGTCGGCTTCCACGGCGATGATAAGGGTCTGGTGCTTCCTCCGGACGTCGCACCTATCCAGGTGGTCATCATCCCCATCCTGGCCAAGGGCAAGGTGGAGGAGGTCCTGACCGAGGCACGAAATCTGCGCGAGGAGCTCGCCGCCGCGGAGATCAGGGTGCACATCGACGAGAAGGACGAACGGCCGGGCAGCAAGTTCTACAACTGGGAGATCAAGGGCGTACCTCTTAGGCTGGAACTGGGACAGAGGGACATCGCCGAGGGCAAGGTGGCCTACGCCATCCGATTCGACGGCACCAAGGGCGCAATGCAAAGGACCGACCTGGTGAAGGACGTCCAGGGACTTCTGAACAAGATATCCTCCGAGATGATGGGGGCGGCGAAGAAACGATTGGATTCTTCGGTCGCAGACATCGAATCGCTCGAGAACCCGCCAAAGAAGATCCTGCGTTTCGGCTGGTGCGGCTCGGAGGTCTGCGGTCATGCGATCGAGGCCAAGACCGAGCTCAAGCTCCTGGGAACACCATATGGCGAGCAGGGGCACCAAAGCAAGTGCATCGTCTGCGGGAAGGACACGAGCACACTCGCGTATGCTGCAAGGGCGATGTAGGCTGGTCGCTCATAGAAGAGAGGCTGGACTCGGAGACCAAGGCGGCAGCAGAAGCCCGATCACTTCTCTTTCGCGGCGAGCAGCAGTCCCAGAACGCCGAACCCCATCATGACCACGAATATGGCATACACGCCCATGTGCTGCGGTTCGAAAATGTTCCAGCTGCCATAGATGAGACCCCATCCCCAGTACATCGAGAGAGCGCCTATGATAAGCAGGAGTGAGAGGGTCACCTTGACCTTCCTGGGAAATGCGGACTCTTCCATCGCCTGCGCTCAATGCCCTGAGTCTATAAATTACTTTCTAGAATAGGAGCAGCCCCAATAGTCAACCAGCCAGATAGCGTCAATCGGCCGTTTTGGAGGCTCGGGTGATAGGTTCGACGTATCCATGCGAGCGCACCATTCCATAGATAGCATTCATTAACAATGCGCAGTGATACATATCATCCAGAACCGGTCAGAACGGCCGGATCGCATGAGGTGAGACAGATGGTGAAGAAGAAAAAGGGTGAGAAGTACGAGTGCGAGGAATGTGGACTGGTGATCGTGGTCGAGGAGGTCTGCGGTTGCGATGATTGCTTGGTCGTTTGCTGTGAGGCACCCATGAGCAAGGTCGTGAAGAAGGCCCCACCGAAGAAGAAGCCCGTGGCCAAGAAGCCCAAGGCCAAGCCGAAGGCAAAGGTCAAGAAGAAGGCCAAAAAGGCCTGAGCGACCTGATCTCGCTTCTGACCGCTTCGGTGATAATCCATCGAGGGGCGGGATTCCGAGCACATCGTCGTTCCAGGCCACCCCCGGTTCCGAAATACATTCGCAAGTTCGAAATCATTAATATCTGGCTTCCTGCTTCTTCCAAAGGTGGATGGGAATCAAGTGGTCGCGGAGCAGCTGACGCGTTACACGGAGCGTCTGCGGGTCTACCGCGACAGGATGCTGCACGTGGATTGGCGGAACCGCTCGATCCTTCTCAGGCGAATCGAGAAACGCTGGAACTTCGATCTGGCTTCGCTCTGGAGAGAGGAGCTGGACTATGTGGAGGATGTGCTGGCGAAGGCGGTGCGCACCCGTGGACCGACCTGTTTGGTGCGGGACTCGGACCAGTCGGAGGAAGCGGAGTCGGTCCGCTCCAGCCTGATCCAGCTCGAACGGTCCTCGCGCCTCATCTTCGAAGAAACGGGCGTCCGGGACACCTACCTCGGCTTTCCCTTCCTAGTGGGCAAGGCTGGCAAGGAGAGCGTTGTCCGCGCACCGTTGATTCTATTCCCCATCGTCCTGGAACGCAGACGCGAAGGCCTCTGCGGTTGGTACCTCAACTTCTTAGAGAACGAGGAGCCGGTGGTGAACCGAGCGCTCGTGGCTGCTCTGAGAAAGGAATGCGGTATCACCCTCCCCGAAGACGTCCAGGACCAGATCGACGACCTGCTCGAAGGTGCTCCCAAGGAAGATGTGGGGAGCCACCTGTTGCTGGGGATGCAAGGATTGCTCCGCCATGCCGGTCTCGATCTGAGAGATGCCGAAGCAGGGGAGTTCGTCAGGTCATTGCAGCCTATGACTGCGGAGGACCTGGCGAGGATGCAGGAAGAGAAACTGCACCTCGAGGGCATACCCATCATCGGGTCCTTCCCTCAGGGCTCGACCGCCATTTTCCGCGATTACGAGGACATGCTCGCCCGAGCAGGGGCGGGAGAGGCGGACCAGGGGATAGTGGACGATCTGCTGGAAGCGCCCGCCCTCAGGCCGGGGGGCACGGAGCTGGCCAAGAAGGCCGACATCGACTCCGTCCCCGATCGAGAAATCAATCTTGCCTTGCCCACCGATTCCAGCCAGGACCTGGTCATCCTGGAAGCCCAGGGATCGGAATGCATCGTCGTGCGCGGACCTCCGGGCACGGGCAAGTCACAGGTCATCGTCAACCTCATCACTAACGCCCTGGCCAAAGATGAGAAGGTGCTAGTGGTGTGCCAGAAGCGGGCCGCTTTGGATGTGGTATACCAGCGCCTGGATAGAGCGGGTCTGGCCGACGCCGCCGTGCTGCTGCACGATGCCCGAGCGGACCGGCCGGGGGCCTATGCCACATTAGCCAAGCGGGTGGAGGGCGATCCTCCTGGACGCGAAGAACGCCTGGAAAGGGAGTTCGAGGATGTGTCCACGCAGATCGATAACACGATCGCTGAGCTCAATGGCATCGTCAAACCCATGTGGGCCGAGTACTTCGGCGGCGCGAGGCTCCAGGAGCTCTACTCCGCGGCCATGCCTGGTTATCTTCCTCGCCTAGGGCTTGGAAACGTGCCGAACCGACTCACCAAACAATCACTCCGCACCCTCCTGCAAAAACTGCCCAACCTGCAGATCGGACACTGGAAGTACGACGCGCCCACGTCGGTCATCGCCAAGCGCCGCTCGTTCGCCGCTCTGGACACCAACGTGCGCTTCGATATGGAGGCCGCGCTGTCGCGCATGACGGCATTGGCCCTGCCCTCGACCATGGTCCTGGACACCTTGGAAGAGCAGCGCAGCACCCTGCTCTGCCTGGACGACTACGAAAGGCTGAAACCCAAGTTCACCCGCTTCTTGAGCGGAAGGTGGAGAAGGGCGAACCGGATGATGCAAAGGACCTCTTCGCTCTATCCCAACGACCCACGCCTAGCCCAGATGGCTTCTCTGCGCCTGGCCCTCAACCAAGGACAGGAGCTCCTGAGCGCCATGCATGACCTGCAGTCCTGGCTTCGCCCCGAAGGAGCGGAAGAGATGCGCCACCTGCAGCGTGATCCCAACGCGCTCAAAGGGAAGCTCGAGGCCATGCGCATGGCCTTGACAGAGTTCGATGCCATCCAAGAGCATGACCGGCTGGTGAGTTCGCTCGATTCCACGGGAGCGGAGGTGCTGGACATGTGCGCCCGCAACCTGCCGATAACCGAGGGATCGTGGGCAAGGACCCTGGAACAGGAGGTCATCGCCCGCTGGGTCGGCCAAATCGAATCGCAGAACCAGCAGCTGACCGGTGATCCGTTCCACCGCTACTTGGAGCTCAAATGGCGCCTGGACGATCTCCTGACCCGAAGGAGGGAGCTATTCCGCAAGCATCTGATGCTGAAGGTCTTGGACGATGCTCGTCGACCGCAGCTGCCGCCCGGGGAACACCATCCCAATAAGCGCCCGGAGACCGACTGGAACCGTCTCCTGAACGAGTTCACCAAGAAAAGGCGTGTGAAGCCCGCTCGCAAGGTGATGGAGGAGTTCCCCTTCCAGATGATGCGCATCTGCCCCTGCTGGCTGGTCTCTCCTGAAGCTGCATCCGATATCCTGCCCTTGAAACGGGGGCTCTTCGACCTGGTCATCTTCGACGAGTCGAGCCAGCTGGCGGTGGAGCGCGCCCTGCCCTCCATCTATCGCGGCAAGCGGGTGGTCATCGCCGGAGATGAGAAGCAATTGCGGCCTTTCGATCTGTTCCGCAGCAAGGATGAGGACGAACAGCTGGATGAGGTGACCGAGGCGGAAAGCCTCCTGGTGCTCAGCATGCGCATCTTCACCCCCCGCTACCTCAGTTGGCACTACCGCTCCCGCTACCAGGAGTTGATCGACTTCTCCAACCATGCCTTCTACGACGGCAATCTGGAGATCGCCGCGAACGTGCAGAGGACCTTCCCTTCGCCACCGATCGAGTTCGTTCGCGTCCCCGGCGTCTGGGACGAGAGGACCAATCGAGCGGAGGCGAAGAAGATCGTGGATGTCATGGCCACGCTGCTGCAGGATGGCGAGCGGAAGGGAAAGCTCCCCTCCATCGGCGTCATCACTTTCAACGAGCCGCAGCGGGACCTCATCGAGGATCTTGTGGATGAAAGGCGGTCTAAAAGTCAGGATTTCGAGCGCTTGTACTCGGCGGCCACGTCGAGCGAGCGCAATCTGGACGACCGACCGTTCGTAAAGAACATCGAGAACGTACAGGGAGACGAGCGGGACATAATCGTCTTCTCCGTGGGTTACGCACCGGATGCTCAAGGCCAGTTCCGAGTGCAGTTCGGCTCTCTGAACCAGGAAGGGGGCGAGAACCGGCTGAACGTGGCCGTGACCCGGGCCAGGGAGCGAGTGATCATGGTCGCTTCCTTCGACCCGTCCTCATTGCCGGTGGAGGGAGTGAAGAACCTCGGCCCCAAGCGATTGAAGGAGTACCTCTGCTATGCCCAGGCCGTCTCCGAGGCCAGGCACCAAGAGGTACAGGAGCTGCTCGCCCGCCTGGACAGCGCGCCCCGCTCCATTCAGGAGGCGATGGTGTTCTCGGACCTGGAGAAGCCTCTGGAGATGCAGGTGAAGGAGGCCCTGGAGGCCAGAGGGCACCGGGTGGACGAACGGGTGGGCTTCAGCGGCTATCGCATCGATCTGGCGGTGGTGGACCCGGCGGATGAATCGCGGTACATTCTGGGGATCGAGTGCGATGGAGCCACCTTCCATTCCGCCCGATCGGCAAGGGAGAGGGATGTGGTGCGGCAGCGCTTCCTGGAGGAGAGAGGTTGGAACATCGACCGCATATGGAGTCGCAACTGGTGGCGCAACCGGAATGCGGAGCTAGACCGATTGGAGGCGCGCATCGGGGCCCTTTCCGGTGAGCGTGCTCGATCGACGAAGGACAAAGGAGAGGTGCGCATCGGCTCGCTGGAACGGCAAAGCAAGGATCTGCTGGCGGAGACGAAGCAGCCGGAGGACCGACGAGACCGACCGCCGGAATCACTAGCTGACGAACTGCCGGGAGAGGACATCTCCCCAGGAAAGGACGACCGGTCCATGAAGTTCATCTTCTACACCCAACTGCAGGCCGCCAACTCCAAGATCGCGGTCCAGGCGGCGGAATCCCTGCTCGATTGGGCGGAGGAGGCGGGGACGAAGCTATGGTGGCGCGAGTTCCACGGCGTCACCACCGTCACCCCCTATTTCAAGCATAAGGACACGGCGCATTGGTTCTTCTCCATCCGGGCGGACGGGAACGTGGACCTTCACTTCCAGTATCTCAAGTCGCCGTTCGAATCTAGGGAGAAGAAATTGGAACTGCTACGCCGCCTGAACAAGTTCTCCGAACTGGACATTCCCGAAGAATACCACAACAAGGTGCGGGCGGTGCGCCTGCAACGGCTGGCCAAGGAAGGTTCGATAGGTGGCTTCCTCAAGGTCATGGAATGGTACATGAACGAGGTCAAGCGCTCCTAGGCGGCCAGCCACACTACCTTTTAATAAAGAAAGCGACACTTCATGTACAGTGATGGGATGCTCGATCTGCTGATTTGGGTACTGGTAGTTTGGCTCCTGGTAGGAGCGGCTTGCGCAGGGTACGTGTACTTGGACATGCGAAAAGCGAAGGAGATGAAGGCGCTCTGGATCATCGTAGCTTTCTTGTTCGCTCCTGTGGGCCTGGTCCTCTACGTCTTCCTGGTCAAGAGGAAGAAGGCGGGCTACATATATCCACCTAAGCCAGAGTATTCCGACCCTCAGTACAAGTACGAGAAGTCTCCCCCCTCGGCGAAAGAGGAGAAGAAGGCGGAGAAGCAGGTGCAGCAGTTGGAAGGCATCTCCCGCTGCCAGGAGTGCGGCGCGGCCATCTCCGCGCATGACTTCAGCTGCCCCAAGTGCGGCAAGAAGTTGAGGTAACCGGGCACAAACCTTTTTTCCTGGTGGGGGATAGCCTTCCGATGCGCGAAGGCGACCTCATCTATCTCCTGGACGAAAAGGGCAAGAGGCACTTCATCCAGCTAGTCAAGGGCATGGTCAAAGTCCCGGGACTGGGGGTCATCGATTGCTCCCGACTTCTTTCCTCGACGGATGGGGAAAGGGTGATCGTGGCCGGAAGGGAGTTCGTCCTCCTCACGCCCAGAGCACCGGAGTTCATGGAATCGCTGGACATAGGGGCGCAGGTCATCATGCCCAAGGACGCGGCCACAATCGCGTTCCGCCTGGGCATCGAATGCGGGGACGTGGTGGTGGAGGCCGGTGTCGGTTCAGGTTCGCTGACCACCGCGCTCCTGTCGGCCGTCGGTCCAACGGGCATGGTCATATCCATCGAGATACGGGAGGACCATGCCTCCAAGGCGCGAAAGAACGTGGAGCGGACCGGAAAGAGCGACCGCTGGCAGCTGCACATCGGAGATGCGCGCCAGGTCGAACTGGAAGCGAGCGCCAATGCCCTGGTCATGGACCTGCCCGCGCCTTGGGAAGCCTTGGAGAATCTGGGACGGTATCTGAACCCGGGCGGAAGGGTGTGCGCCTATGTGCCCAACGTGAACCAAATGGAGGAAGCGGTCAAGGCGCTTCGCTCCCATGGCTATGTGGAGATCGAGGCGCTGGAGAATCTGCAACGCACCATGGAGGTGCACGAAGGCGGCGTCCGCCCTTCTTTCGAGATGCTCGGACATACTGG
Source organism: Methanomassiliicoccales archaeon (assembly GCA_026394375.1). Classification (NCBI taxonomy): domain Archaea; kingdom Methanobacteriati; phylum Thermoplasmatota; class Thermoplasmata; order Methanomassiliicoccales; species Methanomassiliicoccales archaeon. Next base: position 74,756 of record JAPKYJ010000015.1, on the reverse strand, counting down.
CTATCTCATCTTCGGTCGCAAGACAGCACCGCGTCCGGCTAAGGGATAAATACTAGGTCGTTTCTCCTTGCGCCCGTTCATGAGCCTGGAGTTCGCCATCACCACCTTCGCTGCGGTGTTCGCCATCGTCAATCCCATCGGGAACATCCCGTTCTTCGTCGCTGTCACCGAAGGCTATCCCAAGGAGATCAAGCGTCGGGTCATAGTCAAGATCTGTCTGGTGGTGATCGCGGTCCTGGCGGGGTTCGGTCTCTTCGGCCGGTACATCTTCATGGTCTACGGCATCACCATTCCGGCGTTCAAGATCGCAGGTGGCCTGCTACTCTTCACCATCGCCTTCTCCATGCTGCAGGGCCAGAAGTCCAAAACCAAGATCACCGATGAGGACCAGGAGGACATGATGGCCAAGGAGGAGATCGGAATAGTACCGTTGGGCATCCCCCTTTTCGCCGGTCCGGGGGCGATCACCACCGTGATGATCGCCATCTCTTACTCCGCCCAGTCAGGCGACACCCTGGATTTCATATGGGTGTTCGTAGCCATCTTCGCCACCGCCTTCCTCAGCTACGTGCTCTTGGTCTACTCGGAGGGCATCTTCAGCCGCATGGGAAGGAGCGGTGCCATGGCCTTCTCCAGGGTCATGGGTCTTCTGCTGGCGGCCGTGGCGATCGAATTCATCCTCAGCGGGACGCTCCAGGTGATTTCGGACTTCATTCAGGCTGGATATCTGGCCTGATGAGCCGCCCTGGCAAGTTCATTGACCACCGAAACGCTTCTGAAGGCGGATGGCCAGAAAGGTAAGCCACCGAGAAGGTTCCTTCTTCTGCCCGAACTCCCAATCCTTCCAGGCGGTCCATATCGACTCGGGTGTGAACCTATTCTCCTGGTCCGCCTTCCGGCCGATGATGTCCACCATCTCTCTGAGACGATCATCCCCCCTACAGAAGTCGAACCTGCTCAGCACGTCGGCCACATGCAGAATGTCGTACCAGACGAATGGAACCTTAATCTTCCTGAAATCGGTGCCCATGTAGAACATGTAGGGGTGTCGCTCTCGGCTTTGCTTCCAGAGATCAAGAATGGCCTTCGCTCCGGTTTTAGCTTCGCAGGAATTGCGGGAGCTATCCGAGCAAAGAGCGAGCTTGAGCATCGCCAAGGTCGCGTATGGGCATGGATCACTCTTCTTTCCTGGACCGTGGAAAGGCTTGAGACTGGCGGAGACCGCACACGGCCAGCCGTTGTCCCTCGCCAAGGCCATAAGATGGGCGTTCGCTCTCTCCAGGACAGGGGAGGAATAGCCCAACGAACATAGGGCGAAGGAGAGCGTGGGGGCATCGCAGAGCGCCCAAGCGGAGGACAGACCGCCACTCCCTCCATACGACTTGGATATCAACATCGGCACCTGCAGCGGACCCTCCTCCGAGGCATTGCCGATCAGTCGAGATGCCAGACGGTCCAATCCCAGCTCGCTGCCATTGAGACCCAGGTCCGCTAGGAAGGTCAGCTTGTGGATGGGATGAGATGCGTTCTTGTGACTGGTCAGCGGCGGCCAGGGAAGAGCGCTCACCTCTTTGACCAGGGCGATTATCCGCAGGTCGCGCCGTGTCTCCCTTTGATCCTCCTGGACTTCGACCGAATCGGGCCTCGCCCGCATCAGATCGAGCCTAGTACGCAGCCTGACCCAGGGGTCTCCCTGCAACAGCCATGGGATCGGATCGCGTTCCCTTGATGTCATCTAGAGCAGTATTCTCTCGAATGGGCTAAGTGCGTATCGGGAGGAGGACCGATAATATCCCTGGTCCTCCTTCCACACGCCCAACAGTTAAGTATCGACTCCGAGATTCCACAGATGGGTGCGCGGATGGTGACGGCGGAGATTTGGATCGAACTGAAGCCAGGGGTGGCGGACCCAGAGGGCCAGAACACCAAGAAGGCCCTGGAGCTGCTGGGCTTCAGGGGGATAGGGGGCGTGCGGACGGTCAAGGTCTTCGAGGTAGTGCTCGACGCCACGCCCGAGGAAGCCCGCAAAGAGGCGGAAGAGATGTGCCGCAAGCTGCTGGCCAATCCGGTGATCCAGAAGTTCAACATTCACGTCAGGTGATGCCCATGGCGATCGAGGCTCTCATGACCCGGCGCCCGGAGGACTTCGAGCTTTTCGATATCGAGGTCCGAGAGGCGAACGATGAGCAGCTCAGGCAGATCAGCGAGGCTCTGTCCTTGAGTCTGAGCCTGGAGGAGATGAAGAGCGTCCAGCGCTATTTCGCCGCCAAGATGCGTGCGCCCACCGACGTGGAGCTTCAGTCCATCGGACAGGCGTGGAGCGAGCACTGCTGCTACAAATCATCCAAACGTTTTTTGCGCGATCACATCTTCAACATCCATCATCCAGACGTGCTGATGAAAGGGGACGCGGGCGTCATGGCCTTCGATGAGGAGCACGCCTACGCCTTGAGGATCGAGAGCCACAACCACCCTTCGGCCATCGAGCCCTATGGTGGAGCGGCCACGGGGATAGGGGGCATAGTGCGGGACGTGCTGTGCATGGGAGCGCAGCCGATCGCACTGGTGGATCCGCTGTTCTTCGGTTCGATCGACTACTCAGGGGAGGTTCCGGCGGGCACCAAGCACCCCAAGTATCTGGTCGGTGGGGTGGTGGCGGGCATCCGCGACTACGGCAACCGCATTGGTATCCCCACCGTGGCCGGGGGCGTGTACTTCGACGACCGCTACGTGGGCAACTGCCTGGTGAACGTGGGCTGCGTGGGCATCGCCAAGCGCTCCGACATAGTGAGGAACGCCGTCAAGGGGGTAGGGGACGTCCTCATCCTGGTCGGGGGAAGGACCGGCCGGGACGGCATACACGGTGTCACATTTGCCTCCGCGGAACTGAAAGCAACCTCCGAGGAAGAGTCCCGAGGGGCCGTGCAGCTGGGCGACCCCATCATGAAGGAGCCGCTCATCCACGCCTGCCTGGAGGTGAACTCGCGTGGCCTGTTGCATGGCATGAAGGACCTAGGTGGAGGGGGACTTTCTTGCGTCGTGGGCGAGATCGCCCTATCAGGGGGGTGCGGGGCGGAGGTCTCTTTGGATAAAGTACCTCTGAAGGAGGTCGGTCTGGCACCCTGGGAGATCTGGGTATCCGAGTCGCAGGAGCGAATGATGCTGGCCGTCTCGGAGAAGAATGTCAAGGCCATTCTGGAGGTGTTCGAGCTCTGGGACGTCCCCGCAACCGTCATAGGTCGGGTGATCAAGGAACAAGTGGTGCGCTTGAACTTCCATGGGAAGAGGGTGTTCGAGATGGACCTGGATTTCCTGACCAAAGGTCCGGAATACTGCCGTCCTTCTTGCTTGCAGGCTCCTCCCTCGCTGGTGGAGGAGGTCATGCCCAAGCTTCCCCGCGACCTGACCGGGGTGTTGCTCAAGCTGCTCGCAGACCCCAACATCGCCTCCAAGGAATGGGTCATCCGCCTCTACGATCACGAGGTGCGAGGGAACACGGTCATCAAGCCGCTCCAGGGCAAGCTGGGAATGCGAGGTCCGGGTGATGCCACGGTCATCAAGCCGCTGGAGAACTCCTGGCGAGGGTTGGCCATCGCAGTGGGGGTCAATCCCTGGTTCACTTCGCTCGACCCCTACAAGGGAGGGCAGGCATCGGTGGACGAGGCCTGCCGCAACATCGCCGCCGTGGGCGGGATGCCGCATTCGCTCACCGACTGCCTCAACTTTGGCAACCCGGAGAAGCCCGAGCGCCTGGGTGAGTTCCGGGAGGCGGTGCGAGGCATCGGGGATGTGGCATCGGTCCTCAACCTGGCCGTGCCTTCCGGCAACGTCAGCTTCTACAATGAGACGGCGAGAGGCGCCTGCCTCCCGACCGCCACAGTGCTCGGAGTGGGCATCGTGCCGGACATCCGCAAGTGTGTGACCACCGACCTGAAGGAGGAAGGCGGACCGCTCTATCTCCTGGGCGATACGAAGCAGGAGATGGCGGGCTCGGCCTTCTTCCGCTTGCTCGGCGGAAAAGGAGGAGAGGTGCCGGGAGTGATCTCATCCTCGCTCGCCAGTTCCATGAGCGCTCTGCTGGATTGCATGGACCGCGGCCTGGTGCGCAGCTGCCATGACCTCTCAGACGGTGGGCTTGGGGTCTCGTTGGCAGAGATGTGCATCGGCGGGGACCTGGGAGCGAACGTGGACCTGAAGGGGATCAAGGACCTGCCCTCGACCGTCAAGCTATTCTCCGAATCGCATTCCCGATGGCTGGTGGAGGTCGACAAGCGCAAGGAGGACGAGTGGCTGCAGCGGATGAAGGCTCCCTGCACGCGCATCGGCACCGTGGGAGGGAAGGTGCTGGTGATCGAGGACAACGACGTCCTAGTGGATGTGGAGGTCGGGGAGCTGAGGCGCAGCTGGTCCGAACCTCTGTGGAAGCTGCTGGGGTGAGGAAAGGTGAAGAAGAGGGATGTCAAGGTGTGCGTGCTGCGGATCGAAGGCACCAATTGCGAAGAGGAGACCACATCCGCTTTCCGACAGGTCGGCGCCATTCCGGAGAAAGTGCACCTGAAGCAGCTGATCCATTCCTGCCCGAAGGAGATGCGACGGGAGCTGAACGACTACGACATTCTCGCTCTGCCAGGGGGATTCTCGGCCGGAGACTACGTCCGGGCGGGGGCCATCTTCGCCGCCCGTATGCGATCCTCGCTGAGCAAGGACATCCGGTCCTTCGTTGATGCGGGAAGGCCGGTCATAGGGATATGCAACGGATTCCAGATACTGGTGGAGCTGGGCCTTCTTCCTGCGTTCGGTACCAACATGAGCGCGCAACCTCAGGCCGCGCTGTACACCAATTCCTCGGGGCGATTCGAATGCATTCCCACGCTGCTCAAGCACGAGAACCGAGGGTCCTGCGTGTTCACCTCCTCCCTGCCCAAAGGCAAGGTGGTCATGTTTCCCAGCGCCCATGCCGAGGGCAAGTTGATGTTCGAACAGGCCAAGGAAATGAAAATGGTGGAGGAACTGGAGAAGGAGGATATGGTGGTCTTCCGCTACGTCGACCCGAACGGCAACTACGCCGGCTATCCTTGGACTCCCAACGGCTCGATATCGAGCATTGCGGGTGTCTGCAATCCCGCGGGGAACGTCATGGGCCTCATGCCGCACCCGGAGAGGGTGTTCCACCGCTACACCCATCCCGACTGGACTCGCTCCGGCCTTGACCCATCCGGAGAGGGCGATGGCAAGGCCATCTTCCAATCGGCCGTGGAGCATGTTCTGAAGAAGAGGCCTTGATCAGGCCATGGATATTCGGACTTCCACCTGGTCACCGTCCTTCAGGCTCAAGGTGCGACGGAGATGGTACTTGCACAATACCTCGATGATATCCTCGTAATGCGAGCGGCTGGGCACGACCACCGCGCACTCCAGGTTCTGGAAGTTGGCTCGGTGGCAGACCACGTCCCCGAAGGTCCTGCCGTTCCGTTCGAAACCGTGGACCAGGATGCCCACGCCCCTCCTGATGATATCCAACTTGTACAGGTCCGTGGGAACGACACGGACGTTCAGAGTCCCCTCGAACGGCCGGAAGCCCAGACGATGCAGGAACTGCTCCTGGTACCCTTCCTGGGTGACGTAGTACTGTCCCTCGCCCATGCCTGTGACCACAGAGCCCTTGATGATCAGGTGGTCCCTCGGTTCAAAGATGCGCTGATACTCGGAATACTCCTGCCTCAGGGCCTCGATGCCTCTCTCCGTAAGCTTGATGCGCTGCTTGCGGGCTCCCAAGTCCCGGCTGATCCAGCCTTCGTTGAGCATCTCTAGGATGCGCTTGGAGGCCGATTGCTGGCTTACCCTGAGCATGTCGCCCAGCTCGCGGGAGGATATGGACACGTAGTCGTGCATGCCCCCCAAGAGCGCGATCTTCCGCAGCGCCAATACGAGCTTGTCGTCGGTGTCCTGCGCCAAACTCTCCCCTCACATCTGGATGGCCGTTGAAAGAGCTTCCAGACCCGTGGCTAGAGGAATCAGCGCGACGATATATAACTACTTCCTGAGTAACTAGGTGGCGAAGTGGTAGGTAGTCCCTTCGTTATCGCCTTCGTCCCGCGAATGATTCCTCCAATCCTTTTTATCTAGTGCATCTTGATTCGCCGATGAGAGCGATGAAGGACAAGCACGTGATCGAGGCATTGGGTCGAACGAAGGTCGTCATCGAGAATGGGAAAGTGACGTTCGTGGGAAGACCCCAGGTCTCCTATTGCCCGCTTTTCCTCAAGCACCGCGGCATTGAGACGATAACTTCCGACGTGGTCAGAGAGAACATAGAATTCCGCATCAAGGACTTCGGGTTATGCATGCCTTCGCGCAAGATGCGCATGGCCGATTTCCTCTCCTTTGGCATCTCCGAACTATTGGCCATGTGCGTTTCCCAGAAGCTGCTGGATGCGGCGGTCCTGGTCTGCGAGGGCGCTGGAACCGTGATCGTCACCGACCCAGAGCTCATCCAAGGGATAGGTGGACGGATGTCAGGCACGATGGAGACCACCCCCATCCTGGAGATCATTGAGACGGTGGGCAGGGAGAACGTCCTCGATCCTGACAGAGGAACGATCGATCAGTTCGCCGGGACCGAGCTGGCTTTCAGACTCGGTCATCGTAGGGTGGGGGTGACCGTCGCCAAGGCCCAGGATGCCCAGATGATCCGGGACGGGTTCGCGGACCATGTGATGCTGTTCGCGGTCCACACCACGGGCGTGGATGAAAAGGACGCCCGCGCCTTCTTCCAGACGTGCGACATCGTCTCCGGCTGCGCTTCCTATTGGGTGCGGGAAGAGGCGAAGCGCCGTGCACTTCTACAGGCTGGGACCAAGGTGCCCGTCTACGCAGCCAGTGAAACGGGCAAGTCCATCCTGGAGGAGCGGATGCGGCAGACCGGGGTGAACAAGGCCAGCGGTCCCGAGGACCCGCCTCGACCTCTGATCTGATCAGTAGTCCCCGTCAAATGCCAGGTGGTTCCCGGACCTTAGAAAGATGACCTTCAGCCCGCGCTTGCGCACTCTCGCGCGCAGTAGAGCGTCGTTGGTGACCACGAACGCCTGCAGCTTCCCCGCCACCTCCATGACGCCCTCGTCGCCCTGTCTCTCGGTGTGAAAGAGGTTGTACTTGCGAGCCAATGAGAGCGCCGCAGATGCATGCTTGCTGGTCGAGCGCTTGAGTTCGCCTATCACCGGACCGGGCACATAGACCTCGCACTGTCCGAGAAGACGCTGCAGCTCGTGATCGATGTTCAGAGAGAACTCGAAGGGCATGAGAAGCGCATTGGTGTCCAGAACGACCTTCTGCATGATTGGATCACTTGATGATGCCGTAGCCGATGAGCCGCCACTTGCCCTGGATCTTGCGGGAGATGGCCACCCGCTGATTCTTCTCCGCGCAGACGGGTATCTTCAATGCCACCTCTGACTCGTCCACGCGCGCGCTGGTGACCACCCCTACCGTGGTAGCGGTCCCGACACTGAGCATGAGCGGCTCGTTCGTCTTGATGTTCTCCACCGCCAGGTCCACCGCCGCACCGACCACCCGCTCCAGCAGCTTTGTGGTCATGACGAACTTGTGCAGGACCGGGGGCAAGGTCCCAGGCTTGCCCACTACCCGTCCCGTCAGTCCGTCCGACTTGGTCATGGCGGGGTCGAGCTTCGTTCCTATGGCGATGAGCCCGCCCGGTTTGATGACCTCCAGGTCCGCATCGCCAGCGTGCAGCGATTCCACCTTGGTGGTGATCTTCTCCCAGGTAATCTCGCGACCGGCTTCGACCTTCCTGCCCGGGGCGATCTCGATCTCATCCCCGATCTCCAGCTTGCCTTGGATGAGGGAGCCTCCCAGCACACCACCGCGGAGGGACTCAGGCGGTGAGCCCGGGTTGTTGATGTCGAAGGACCTGGCCACGAACATCCGGGCCGGCTTCTTGGTGTCGTGCTTGGGCGTTGGGATGATCTGTTCGATGGTCTCGATGAGCTTGTCGATGTTGACGTTGTGATTTGCGGAAACCGGTATGATTGGGGCGTTCTCCGCTATGGTGCCCTTGACGAACTCCTTGATCTCCTTGTAGTTCGCCAGGGCCTCTTCCTTGGTGACGATGTCGATCTTGTTCTGCACGATGATGATCTTGTCCACGCCGATGATGCTGAGCGCCATCAGGTGCTCTTTCGTCTGCGGCTGGGGGCATTTCTCGTTGGCTGCCACGAGCAGTAGCGCACCGTTCATGATCGCCGCGCCAGAGAGCATGGTGGCCATGAGAGTCTCGTGACCCGGCGCATCCACGAAGGACACGGCTCGCTGCAACTCCGCCTCTCCGCCGCAGTTGGGGCAGGTAGGTTGGTTGACGTAGGCGCTCGAACCTTCGCACTGCTGGCATTTATAGAAATTGACGTCCGCGTAGCCTAGCCTAATGGAGATGCCGCGCTTGATCTCTTCTGAATGACGATCGGTCCATTGCCCACTCAGGGCCTTGGTCAAAGTCGTCTTGCCGTGGTCGACGTGACCGATCATGCCGATGTTGATCTCGGGCTGTCGGTCCTCGCTCATCACTTCTTCTTCTCCTCGACCTTGATGAGATCCTCGATGGGCTTGGAGCCAGGAGCGGAGACCTTGAAATTGAGCTGTGACGTCTCCGGAGAAATGGCGTTGCCCCGCACCGACTTGCGCTTGCGCAGTCCCTTCTCATCGCTATTGAAACCGATTCCCCGGGTGAGCAAGAGCTTGCGCCTCTTGACTCCAGGCAGGTCCTTGCGCATGGGGAAGCCGTCCTTGTCGCTTCCCCCCGTGATTGTGAGCTTGTAGCCAGGTAGCCCTACGAATATTCCGTCCACCACATCCCCGATCTTCTTTCCGATGAGAGAGTTGGCGTGATGCCCTGTGACCGGCACCTGGTAGGATTTCCCGTTCTTCACATCATTGATAACGGCCTTGAACTCGACCATTCCAAACACCTATAGGTAAGTCGCCCTAATGTCGTTCGCCTTAAATAACTATTGGTGTTCTCCAGGGGTGGTTCCCGACCGTTGCTGGCTCGCGGTCCTCCGCCGGTCGTCGGTGATGCTAGATTATTATCCCCGGGAGTCGCTCGTGGGCCGGGGTTCTGAGATGGCGCGCAGGCGGTACCGAAGGTGGAGAAGGTCCTGGGGTCCGCTCCTGGGCGCTTTCGCCTGCGGTGTCCTGGCCTACTTGGGCCTGGACCCCAAAGGGACGATGGTACAGAGCTTGGTCGGGGCCGTGGCACCTTATTTGCAATTCGCGTCCTGGGTCCTCGTCCTAGTGGTCGTCTACCTGGCCATCAGCCCGTTCATCGCGCACTTGAGTCGCACTCGCGAGGCCTATCGCCGAGCGGGGTGGTTGGGGGTTCTGGGCATCATCCTCGCCCTGATCGCGGGCTTGGAATTGCTGCAGCGGTGGGAGATCTCCGTTCCTCTATTGGCCGTGGGAGCCGCTTTCTGGACGATTGGGCGGCACCTCTAAGGCATTCAAAATGCTTTTATTGTGCCAAACCGCTGAATCCACCCGTGAGGATGAAGGGATGTTGGATTGCTGGGTTGGCAGGGCCGCTTCTTGTTCTTCTGCTCGTGGCGTCGTCGTCTCAGCCGGCGGTCGGCGCTGAACTCACTCGCACAGGAACGGTGACCTTGAACGCCGACGCCTACCGCGAGGTGGCGACCTTCGTCACCGAGAAACAGGCTTCAGCCTACTTCGGCCTATACGTTATGTACTCCACCGCTTCGCTGGACCTATTCCTGCTCGACGATCAGCAGTTCGAGTCGTTCAAGCGCTGGGAGAACCCGACCTGAGACCCGGGATGTCATTTGGCTGGTCAGGTTGTCAATGAGACGGTGAGCCTGCGCGACGGCACACGCTATCACATGGTCATCGACAACACGGACCGGGTCACTCCCGGAACGCATCAGATGGAGAGGGCGGCCTTCGGCCTCAACGCCGAGAACGCGCATGATGCCTTCGTCGAGATGTTCCCCTCTTTGATCGTCGTGTCTGTGGTCGTGATCGCAGCGATCGCGGCAGTGCTGTTCTTCGTCCTCTGGCGACGTCGACCGAAGAACTGAGGGTTTTGGACCATTTGAAGAGGGTGCTTGAGTGAACCTATTGATCAGCAAATGGAATGTCTGGATCACATTCCCCAGAATGTGACATTCTCCAAGCCAGATGTCCGACACGACGCTTCAATCTGCGGGGATTGACTTACTGCGAGCACTCAAACCCTTTCCATTTTTCTAGCTTGAGATGGACATATCGCTTCAATCCCGATCAACGACGAGATGGCCGGGGACCTGAAGAAGGTGATGCGGTGAGCCGCCGTTCTTCGACCGCCTCATTTTATGCCTGTTGTTCGAGGAGGAGTGCCATTGGTGCCATCGAAGCGACTGGCTCATCGACGGGCGTTCGTTCGGTCGCAACCATCGCCGTGTCGTATGTCTGTGCTGCGGGCAGCCGAGGCTGGTGCGTCCGTGACTCCAAAAGCACCGTCCTCCTCGGCTACGAGTCCGGAACCGGTGAGCCGGTATGGATCCCACTGCACCACCTGACCGCGACTGGACTCACGCAGCTCTCCGGGAAGACGACGACGCCTGAGTCGCTGATTCGGCACTCTGGTCGGAGGGCGATCGCCTTCCGAGCCAAGAGTGGCGAGAGCGACATCCAGGGCGACCGCCAGGCCCGTTCTTCCAAGAGTGGTCGACTGGTGCTGCGTTGAGGTGCTCCTCGCGGCATCGCTCGAGGAGAGAAACCTGATGTTCGAGCCCTACGGCTCAGCTCGTGACGAAGGACGCGAGCTCGGTCGGACGGGTGCTGCAACGTGTCAGGGAACGGCCCGAGAAGCCAACGGCATGGCAAGGAGATTCACACGCTGCTCGCGCAATGGACCTCATCCCGACCGGGCTCGAGCCTGTTCCTTTCACAAGGAGTCTCGAGCTCGAGGACGGCATTGGCGTCATGGACCCAGTCGGCCTCAGCGAGCCGCTGCAGGCCTTGGTCATCGCGGCGACGATTGAGGGGGTCCGGAGGTCGATGCGGGACCCGGTCCTCGTCGTCCTGAAGGCATGGAAGTCAGTGCCTTAGTGTCAGTCAAGCCTCGGTCAACTGGCGGGCAGTGAAATTGGTCAGGGAGGACAACGATTCGATTGACCTCATCGGACTTGCGGACACGGCCCAAAATCTTCATTAATCAGATTAGCAATCCATTTATGGCAGACTATGAAGGTCAGACATCGAAGGTACCTTCTTTCGATTGGGCTCTTCGTCACTGGTGCAATCATCTTGCTCGTCCCGTATCTGACTGGTGGAATGTGGACCCAAGATGAGCGACTGCTGGTTCTGGTTGCGGAATTCGCGCTATGGATTGCATCTGTTTGGTTCCTCTTCTTCGCAGCCATTGAAGCAGTCGACGAACGAAGGCGCGGCTCGATGGCATCCGGCAACGATGCGTTTCTGGTTGTATGCGGGGCCACGGGCATCCTCTACATCATCATCCCGTTTGCGATCTACGTGCTCGGCACGATGAGCTATTCACCATTCTAGGGAACGACATGTGGAACCTCGGCAGCCACATTCGACAGCCTTGGCCCGCGTCGTGCAGCCCAATAAGCCAAACCGCGCTCTCTTGCTCTGGCATGCTCTCATGTCTGCGCGGCGACCCTTCACGTCAGTCTCTATCGCATGGTGTCTCTTGGGTTAAGAGATTGACCTTCGCCCATAGATTCGGGTAGAGGAGCATTTGCCCCGAATCAACAGGTATGTTCGCCATTCCCTTGAGCTGAAAGGAAGGCGCAGAGGGAATCGACCCTCTGCGTGGTTATGGTTTATGTATCGTAGTTGTTATTGCGGTCGGCCAGGGAGTTGTAGCAGATGTAATAGAACTGTGTTGACTCCGATCCAGGGAAGTGCGACACAAACTGACCGTAGAATCCCCACATGTCACTGGGGCGGTGAACCGCGACTATGTCCCAAGTCACTGAGAACGGCTTCTGGAGGAGATCCCCAAATAGGAAGCCCGGGCGCTGAGGATGGTCATTTGTATTGGTCCCATCTAGTAGATCCCCCAGAATGTGTCCCGTCATCTAGCCAGTACTCGAACGTCGCACTTCAATCAGGAGGGTATTGACCTCCGAGAGAGGCGCCAAACCCCTTCATCCACTTTTTTAACCTATGAGCGATCCAAGGAACCCCCTTCATTGACCGCATGACGACTGTGCTGGCTACAAAGAGTGGTGGGTCTGCCCGAACACAACAAATGGACCCATCCAGAACGACGATTCTCCACTGGGAATTAGGGACGAAATCCTGCCAACTCCCAGATGACCGAAACGGATTACTGGCCTTTTTAGGAAACGCCTTACTCTCTTTTCGTTGAGACTCTAGAAGGATCTTAGGGGTTGGGGCATGGAAGGGGCTAGTTCGCGACTGGACATGGGTGCACCGATTGGGACTACAGTCCACGGAAACGACCGGATTACTCCCCGAGGATTTGCACGAGTGGGCTCAGCCGGAACATTGAAGAATATGAGGCGCTACCGCGAGAGCGCATTAACATTGATTTTGATCTTCTCGCCAGAAGACTTGAGGAGGCAGGCTTCATGGATGTTGTGGCACAGGGCCCCCAGCTCACCATCCTGATGGAGGAAATCGGCGTGGTGGCACGGGTATACTCCAATGGGACCCTCCATCTGCAAGCAAGCCTAAGGGAGGATTGTGAAAGAGCTGTGATATCATTTTTGCCATAGCCATGGCTGAGAATGGCCAAGGTGGCAAGAATTCATAGCAAGAATCATTTTAAATAATGTTGAAATATCTAATCGTCATTAGCAATCGTGTCGTTGTAAGAAACCGAGCAAATTGTAGGTGCGAGATATGGAAGACAAGCCTTGTTGCGCGGAGGCAGCCGCACGCAAGATAAAGCAGCTCATGATAAACGGAAGCCCTATCGGTCTTTCTCAGCTCGAAGAGGTCATGAGCGAGATCAGGGCGATGGGGCTCCAGAGCGATGCCGAGATCGGAGAGGCATTGCTGGAGAAGGTGAAAGTCTTCAACTATGTGCCCTCGAACGCAAGTTCGGAGTACGAGAGGGCACTGTTGGAGGAATATCATCGGAGGGCTAAGTCATGATAATTGAGGTTTTCGGACTGGGGTGCAGTAACTGCGAGCGGCTCATGAACAATGCCCAGAGGGCGGTAGATGAATTGGGCATCGAAGCTCAGATCCTCAAAGTGGAGGATTTCGAGATGCTCATACGCAAGGGCATCACGATGACGCCCGGGCTGGTTATCGACGGCGAAATCCGGTCGATGGGTCGAGTGCCCAGCGTGGAAGAGATAAAGGAAATGATCGAGACCGTGGGGAAGGACAAGGGAACACTGCCGGCCTCCGATATCAAGGTGATTAATCCCACCTGCGGATGCTCCGGTACGGGGGCCGTGTTCTATCCATGCTCCGGAGGCTCTAATGTCGGGCAGATATCCAATGAGGTAGCCAAGTCCTTGGTCAACCGAGGATTGGGGAAATTCTCATGCCTAGCCGGAGTTGGATCACACGGGCAGGGCTTCATCACCTCGGCGAAAAAGGCCAACCGGGTCGTATCCCTAGACGGCTGTGCCGCCCAGTGCGCCTACAAAACCCTGAGGCATGCCGGCATCGAGCCCACATTACAGGTGGTCGTCACCAATCTGGGGATAAAAAAGGATTACGACCAGCTCAATCCAAATCAGGAAGACGTCAACAGAGTGGCGAGTCTAGTGGAGAGCCAGCTACGGCCTTAGGTCCGATACCGACCAACATGAGATAGACGGACGCGTCCACCAGGTCACGGAGATCATTGTTCACGTTGGAGAACCGTTTGACCAACAAACCTCCCTTCCTCTTGCCCGAATCGTAGCCCCACATCATGAGAACGGTGTGTATGATCATCGATTCGGATACTTTTGAAATGACAAAGTTTATTAGCCATAACGATATTTCAAAATCTGTTGAAATGACAATCGCGCCTAGGACAACCAACACGTTTGAGGGATTGAGCCAAGGGAAGGCCAGAGAATGCCGATCATCTAGAAGAAGAGGGTGAGGATTGGCACATAAGAGGATATTCGGTGATGAAAATGTCAAAGAAGCTGATTATTTATGAAGGGATGCTGTGCTGTTCCACGGGCATCTGTGGTCCAGAGCCAGATAAGGCACTCATCCAGTTAACCGAGGACGTCAGGAGGCTGCAGGCCGAGTTCCCCGATGCGAAAATCATCAGAGCATCTATGTCCTTCAACGCTCAGGCCTATCTGGAAGAACCTGAGGTGCTCAAGCTAGTTAAGACGAAAGGAACCGACGTCCTGCCGATAACTGTGCTGAACGGGAAGATCCTCGTCAAGGAGAGATACATGACTTACGACGAGATGAAGTCAGCCCTCCTAGCTGCGCAATGAGATGAACTGCTGGAGGCTAAATCATGAACACGATCATCCACGATGGAGTGAGTTAAATGAACACATTGATTGAGCCAGAAAACGGCAAGACCAAGTTCATCTTCTTCAGTGGAAAGGGAGGGGTGGGCAAGAGCACCATGAGCTGCGCGACTGCGGTATGGCTAGCCCGCAAAGGCTACAAGACCCTCATCGTGACCACTGACCCCGCGCCGAACCTTGGAGATATCTTCGGACAGAAGATCGGGCACCGCATCATGGCCATAAGCAACGTCCCTAACCTCTATGCGGTCGAGATCAACCCGGACGCCGCATCCCAAGAGTACCGGGAGCGGATGGTCTCCCCCCTCAAGGGCATCCTGGACCAGAAGAACCTGGACGCGATGATGGAGCAATTGAAGAGCCCATGCGTTGACGAGGTGGCGGCCTTCGACAGCTTCATCGAGTTCATGGACGATCCTAAGTATGATGCAGTCGTCTTCGACACTGCACCGACCGGCCATACCATCCGGCTGCTAGAGCTGCCTAGCAGCTGGTCCACTGAGCTGGACAAGGGTGGTTCGACGTGCATCGGACCGAGTTCCTCATTGCAGGGAGCCAAGGCCAAGTACAAGAAGGCTATCGGATACCTCCAAGACGGCTCGAAGACTTCATTCATTTTCGTCCTTAAACCGGAGAGGTCATCGATTATCGAGACCAACCGGAGCATGGTTGAGCTCTCCAAGCTGGGCATCAGGACCAACTTCCTGATCATCAATGGCGTACTTCCCGCTGATGTGGCTACTGATTCCTTCTTCCGTAAGAAGAAGGCCGAAGAGGACACGATGCTGGAGGAGATCAAGAGCGATTTCGTGCTCAACGAACTGCAGTATCCCCTCCAGGACACCGAGATCAACGGGGTTGACGCTTTGGAATCTGTGGCTTCCTATCTGTTCGATGGCCGGAAAGTACAGGTGCATAAGGCCTCCGAAAAGGCACGAGCCTCCTCGGCCATAGTGAAGAGCGACCTAAACGCGGTCCGAAAGCTGCTGCGTCCCGCCAATGGCACAAGATACATCTTCTTCACCGGGAAGGGAGGGGTGGGCAAGAGCACTCTGGCCTGCGCGACGTCCGTGTATCTCGCCGACGAAGGGCTGAGAACGCTCATCGTCACCACCGACCCCGCATCCCATCTCCAGGAAATATTCGAGCAGGAGGTCGGGTCGGCGCCCGCTCCGGTAAAGGGGGTCAAGAACCTGGATGTGGCCAGGATCGACCAGAAGGTGGCCCTTGATGAGTACAAAAAAAGAATAATCGATTCGGTGAAGGACCAACCGGAGGAGGTCCAGAAGTCGGTCGAGGAGGACCTCAACTCTCCCTGCGCCGAGGAGATGTCCGCCTTCGAGAAGTTCATGAGCTATTTCGAGCTGGAAGAATACCAGGCTGTGATCTTCGATACCGCACCCACAGGCCACACCCTAAGGCTGCTCGAACTGCCCTCTGATTGGAAGGGTTTTATCGACCTAGGCACATTGGCCAAGAAGACCTCCGATGAAACGCGGAACAAGTACGCGAGCGTCATCGATACGATGAAGTCCAAGGACAAGAGCACCTTCGTTTTCGTCGTCTATCCCGAGTATACACCGATCATCGAAGCATGGCGGGCGTCACAGGAGTTGAGGAAGCAGGTGGGTATCGAGACCGCGCTGGTAGGAGTGAACTATATCCTGCCCAAGGAGTACGGCCGCAATGCGTTCTTCGAGAGCAGGAGAGAGCAGCAGATGAAGTACTTGCGGGAAATCGGCCCCATGTTCAAGGTGCCTCTGTTCTTGGTGCCCCTGCTCGACCATGCACCGGAGGGAGTGGAGAACCTCAGGGCCCTGGCTAAGGAAATCTTCTAACAAGAAAATGATGGTCGGGAACGGCCATTCTCGACCTTTCAATTGTCAGCCGGCTCAGTTGCCGGATTTGATCGAGTCTTGATCCAAGATTTCCCAAATTCAGTCAACATGTAGATACGCCATTTCTTTCGAGGCGATGAGGCGACCAGTCGCGATTCCTCAAGGATGCTGAGATGATAAGAGAGCTTTGAGTTGGAAAGCCCCGTGATCTCCTTGAGAAGGCAAGGGCAAAGGTCAGTGAGGAGGAGGGCGTGCAGAATCTGGAGTCGAATCGGATCTGAAAGTGCATGGAAGAGCTCTGCTTCCGAAGCGAGGCTTTTCCTGTCAGGAACGTGACTCTTCAACCCCTCCAGCCCACCCCGCTGCCGAACGGCCACCTCCATCTCCTCGGGCAGACTCATCGCGTCCTCACAGCACTCAATCTTCTTCGCTTTCTCTCTGGCCATCCTAACATCCTCTACGCCCTGGGCAATACAAGATTATCAATTATCCACTTATTGATTTCATTCCTGCTCTTCCTGAAAGCTCGCAATCTCTCTTCATCGGTTCCTTCCACGGAGGCTGGGTCATCGAAGCCATGATGGATCTGCTCTCCGCCTCCCGGAAAGAAAGGGCAGGTTTCAGCAGCATCCGAGCAGACCATTACGACATAGTCGAATTGCTGGCCTTCGAACTCGCTGAGGCTCTTGGACTTATGGTTGGAGATATCTATGTCCATTTCGGCCATTGCCACTATGGCTAGAGGGTTCACCTGGTTAGGCTTGGTGCCAGCGCTCTCGGCGCGAAGGACCTTCGAATAGAGCGAGTTGACCAGACCCTCTGCCATCTGTGAGCGAGCTGAATTATGGGTGCATATGAATAAGACTGACTTCATTTCCTGCCTCTACTCTGTTAACTGGATTCCAAGGTAACGATGGTTAGGAACTTATTTATATCTACTTATCGTTTCAATAATAATTGAAATTACTCTTCATCGGGAGTATCCGGGGCGGGCTTGAGCATGACCAAGGTTGGCGAAGATGAACCGAAAGCGCAGGAGGGTGCCAGAAGGCTGTCTTTCCTGAATAGGTTTCTGACCCTCTGGATATTCATAGCGATATTCGTGGGGATCGCATTGGGGGCCGCCATTCCCGGCATCGCGGGCGCGCTCAACGAGCTCAGCGTAGGTACGACATCCATACCGATCGCCATCGGCCTCATATTGATGATGTGGCCTCCGTTGGCCAGGGTCAAGTACGAGGAACTCAAGGAGATACCCAGGCAACCCGAGGCCAAGAAGATGTTCGGCACCTCGCTGGCCTTGAACTACATTGTCGGTCCTCTCCTGATGTTCTCCCTTGCCTGGATCTTCCTGCCGGACAACGTCTTCTTCCGAATTGGTCTCATTCTAACGGGCATTGCCCGATGCATCGCCATGGTAATCGTGTGGAACACTTTGGCGGAGGGAGATTCGGAGTATGCGGCCATTCTGGTCGCGCTCAACTCCGTATTCCAGATACTGCTGTATTCATTCTATGCCTACTTCCTCATTGCAGTGGCATCCGATTGGATAGTCCCGGGTTCGGGCACCCAGATCGATATTGGTGTCTGGCAGGTGGCCCAGAGCGTCCTCATCTATCTGGGAATCCCATTCGCCATGGGGGTTGCGACCAGATACCTGCTTCTGCCAAGGAAGGGCGCGGACTGGTACAATAACAACCTAATGCCCAAGCTAGGCAAAATTTCGCTACTGGCATTGCTCTTCACCATCGTGGTCATGTTCGCCTTCAAGGGCGAATACATCCTTAACCAGCCATTTGATGTGGTCCGGATTGCCATTCCGCTGGTCATCTACTTCGTAATCATGTTCTTCCTTTCTTTTGGATTATCGATCAAGATGAAGTTCGATTATCCTCATGCGACGGCGCAGAGCTTCACCGCGGCCAGCAACAACTTCGAATTAGCCATCGCGGTTTCAATAGGCATATTTGGAATCGGCTCGCTGGTGGCGTTCGCTGCAGTAATCGGACCGCTCGTGGAGGTGCCAGTTCTGATAAGCTTGGTGAATGCAGCCTTCTGGATAAGAAGAAGGTATTACGATCCAGATGGCAAAGTGCTCTCGAAAAGAATTGGAGGGGCATCCCGGCAGAATGGAGAGGGTCAGAATGGATGAGAAAAGCAAGGAGATCACGGCGATAGCAGCATCGGTAGCTGGACATTGCCAGCCTTGCCTTAAGCACCACTTGGAGAAGGCTAGGCTGCTGGGAGTCCCCGAAGAGGACATTCAAGGAGCGATCAATCTGGCCAAGATCATCAGTGAGAAAGGGGACGAGCGCATGCTGGAATTCGCTGAATCGCTATTGCACGAGAAGGAGAGAGCTCAAATCGAATTTGCTGGGCAGGGCAAGAAGAAGGGTGCATAATATGGTGGTGGAAGCTGTCAATTTCTACGGGATGTCGCCGGATGACATCGTCAAGTATCTTCCAGGGAAGGATTGCGGCAGCTGCGGATATAAGACCTGCAGGGAGTTCGCTGCGGCATTGAGCGAAGGTAAGGCGAAAGTCAAAGACTGCCCCGAGATGGCGCTTCTCATGAGCGAGTCGCTGGCCGGAGCGCTATCAATCAAATTGGAGGTCCATGAGGCGGACGCCTCCATGAGTACCGTCGCGGAAAAGCTGTTCGAAGTGAACTCTCCCGGACCGGACTCTCCGGTGCTCATTACGGGCAATTCGGGAGTCACGATCCACGTCCTGAACCTGATATTCTCGAAAGCCCCCAAGGTCAGCGCATACATCGTGCCCACGGAGACCAAAGGGTTCACGATAGATCATGCTGCGGGCATGAAGTTGATGAGCCCCATGACCGTGATGCGCGGTCTGACGAACAGCGCGGTCGCTGGCAAAGTCAACCACCGGACCCTCATTATACCTGGATTATGCGCCAGTATAGAGAAGCAGACCGGGATAATGACCAGGTGGAATGTCGAAACGGGGCCGATCAGCGGCTTCGAGTTGCCGGCATTCTTGATAAAGAGGTCAGAGGAGGAATAGGAATCCGATTGCTCAATCGGCATTCAGAGGAACGGAACGTACAAAATGAGGGGAGTAAACATGTCATCTAAAGTGAAGGTCAACATGAACCTGTGCGCAAAGACGACGACCGTTGAGGTTACGCAAACGCCAGAGGGAACATACAAAGTCCAAGTCACAACGCCGTGCGACAACGTCAAGGAGTTCGCCAGCGGGCTGGAGGAGCTGACGCTGACGGACCTAACGGACAAGCAGCACAGCAAGGTCTTCGACCGCATGAGGGTGACGAGGATGAGTGCGAACTGCCTGGTGCCGGCTGGCATACTATCCGCCGCATGGCTCGAGGCGGGCATGATCGCGCAGTCCAACGCAAGAAAGAACAAGGAGAACAGCGTGGAGTTCGTGTTCGACTAGGCAGAAGATGAGCTGCGCGCTTTCCTTTTGCCCCGTGACCTTTCACGGAAATGCCCTATCAAATTTGCAGCTTTACTTACTCTCCGATTCGATTAGCGAGTGAAACCCTTCCTCGGCCGATGAAAATATCGTTGATGCCATTGCGAATCGGGCGACTAGAATAGCTTCTCCAATCTCTTTGCTAGTCAACCCCATATGCGTCCCGACTTTGATGAAGTACTCGGTGCATTGCTTGTTCTGGAGAGCTGCTGCCACTGAGATCATTATGAGCTGCTTGTACTTCGGTGGTACGTTGGGAAGGCTCATCACGAATTTGCCCTCCTCAGCTTGTCGGGGTATCCATTCAGGCATGATTTTGGAGGTCAGGATCAATGGGTTGCAGACCTCCCCACTATTCTTCTCCATCTCTCGGAGAATCTTGTCGGCGTCCATGATATAGACGACACTCTGCCCGCCTTAATATCCTTGCCTTTGGAGCCGACAACTGATCTGCAATGGATTGGCAACGACGCGGCCGACAGGTCAGACTATGAATAGGCCGCCAATCTAGTAATTACATCGCCAACCCTAAGCAATTATCATATTGAACAAGCACGCGGGTGGCTTCCCAGTTTATTACTGATGGTCCAGAATGGAAGTAAGAAAGCCCTGAGGTCGAGAAGATGACCAAGCCAAGAGAGTATTTCAGTCATCAGGAGGCGAGAAGAACTTAGTTTGATAGTCCAGGCTTTCTTAATCTGGAGGAACGGTCTTGATTCTGGGTACTGGTCGAAGCTGATCAGACTACTGGACAAGGTGACGACGTTCTCTGGCAGTCCTGTCATCCAGCAGATGAGAGTGGAGGGCGAACGCAGTGGAGGGCGAACGCTTGCCGACCGCCGCACCCAAGGATCTCAAGTCACTGGATGAGGCGGAGTTATCAGGTTGCAGATGGCGGCTGAGAGGAGCGAAGGCTGGACGGGGCAGGTCGCCATGTTGCTGACGGCATTCTTTCCGGCCACCGGTCTCAGGCCGAGCGAGCTTCGCCTCGCGAACCTTGAGGACTTGGAGTTGAGGAACTGGACCTTCCGCGTCCGTCATCCCAAAGGCGAGAGGTCCTACGGCCGACAGAGAATGGTTCTTGTCCTTCCGCCAGCACACGAGGCGGCCAAGCGTTTCCTCAAGGAGAGGCGAATGAAGCTCGACGAGATGGGTGTTAATGCATGCGAGGTCCTGATTCCCGCGTTCCATGGCCGCGGGAAGGCGGGCTTCTACGCTTCCGCCCGCTTCTGGGAAATCAAGAGGAAGGTGCAGCGATTGGTGAACGTAGACCCCGGAGGTGAAAAGATAGATTTCCACATCAAGACGTTCCGCAACACCTATTGCCAGGATGTGCATCGACCGGGACGCGAGCAAGCTCTCCGCAATATCCGTGACCATGGGACACGAGACCACCAGGACTACCGAGGAGCACTATGGGCGCATGAGAGAGACGAAGGCGCTAGAGCAAGTGAGGGGGCTATGGGCCGAGGAGACCCGGCCTAAAGTCTATACCCCCCTGATTGAAACAAAGTTCGACAGTACTGGCTATGCCTAGGTTCACATTCCCCAGAAGTTGTCCGTCCGGCGCTTGATGTCCATGAGCTCCTCCAGCACCATCTTCTCGTCCAGGTTGAGCTCGTGCTCCTGGATCGCTTTTATCGCGCTCTCCAGAATATCCACGTAGAGGATGTCCTCCACGTCGATCTGCCGTCCCACGGTCGGCCCCTCGATGGCGATGGCCACCTCCTGCCCTGCCACCGCCTCCTTCAGCACATCTTCGCCAGTATGGATGGACCGGATGCGCCCGATCTCGCTACCGTCCTTGGCGATCAACCTCTGCCCGGTGCGGATGCGCCCCGCCAGCACCCTCACGCCCACGATGGCCGGCTTGCTCACCCGGAAGACGCAGTTGGGCAGCAGCTTGATCTTGCCGGGGAAGGCCACAAGCAAGCGCTTCTCCTCCTCCGCCTTGTGCTTCTCCTCCGCCAGCCATTTCTTGTAGTCGTCGATGAGGCCGTAGACGATGTCGTTCAGGAACACCTTGGCCTCGTTCGAGGCCATGATCTCCTTGGCATCGGGAAGCATCTCCACGTTGAATGCCAGAATAGCGCGGTGCAGCGGGTCGTTGTAGGCCGAGGCCTCGATGATGTCTCGTTTGGCCACGGTCCCGATCTCGTACTTGCGTATCGGTATCTCCGCCCTCACGCACTCGAACGCCAAAGCCTCCAGGGAACCAATGGCATCGGCCTTGATGAGGACGCCCGCCTCCGCGGTCTCGATGTGCACCTTGGTCTCGTTGACGATCTCCTCCAACACGCTCTTCTTGTCGCCGCGGACCACGCGCAAAGGTCCTCCGGCCACTACTCCATCCAGGGACTGGCAGAGGAGCTTCACACCCGCCGCCGCGCTGATCTCCGAGACCGAGTCGAACTTGTCCCGAGGATCGCGGATCTCGTCCAAAGGCTTGGGCTTGAGTATGGCCTTGACCTTGGTCAGCAGGGGCGAGGATCGCGTGCCTAGAGCCACCATGTCCCCTTTTCTCAGCGTCCCGGCGTAAACGATGACCTCGACCGTCGGACCGAGGCCCTTCTCCTCCTTCACCTCCAGGATCGTGCCTTTGGCCGGGCCTTCCTCGGTGTGCAGCTCCTGCTCCAGGAACTTCTGCGCCAGGCCGACGAGGACCAGCAGCAGGTCCGGTATCCCTTCGCCGGTCTTGGCGCTTACCGGGACCAGGGCAACGTTCCGAGTGAAATCCTCAATGCGGTCGTAGCGGTCGGCGGAGTAGCCTTCCTGCGCGAAGCGCCCGATGATGTTGTACATCTTCTCTTCGAATCTCTCCACGGCGTCCTCGTTCTGCTGCTTCAGGTTGAGGATGAAGGGGGCGCCCTTCTCCGAACGCCAGCCTTGCACCAGGTCGATCTTGTTCAGAGCGATGATGAAGGGCGTGCGGTACTTGCGCAGAATGTTCATGGATTCGGTGGTCTGGGGCTTGATGCCCTCATTGATGTCCACCACCAGGACGGCGACGTCAGCCAGGGAGCCCCCCCTCGCCCGCAGAGAGATGAACGACTGGTGCCCGGGTGTGTCGATGAAGAGCAGACCGGGGACGTTGAACTTCTTTGCCCCGATCAGCGGGCCGCAGACCTTGTAGATGTGCTCCAGCGGCACTTCCGTGGCGCCGATGTGCTGCGTGATGAAGCCCGCTTCACCGGCGGAGACGGCCGTGCCTCGAATGTTGTCGAGCAGGCTGGTCTTGCCGTGGTCCACGTGGCCCAGGACGCTCACGATCGGCTGCCTGATGCTCATGACCATCGCATGAGGCAATCGTTATTTGTAGGTTTCCAACCGAACCCTGCGATGCTATTGGCAATGGATGCGATATGCGCTCCTTGTCAGCTAGATGCCTGGTGTGAAAAACGAACAACGCCGGGGCATCTCCGCCGGCTTGGAATGGTTTGGTTCACTCGAACAGCCATAGGTCCACGGACCGCTTGTAGTCCTGGAGCTCGTAGTCGTTGAAGAAGATCTGGATCTCGCGCTTGGCGCTCTCTGGCGAGTCAGAACCATGCACCAGGTTCCGCCCGGTCTGCTGCGCCAGGTCCCCGCGGATCGTGCCCAGCGGTGCGTCCTGGGGATTGGTCTTGCCCATGAGCGCTCTTACGCCGGTCACGGCGTTCTCGCCCTCCCAGACCATGCACAGCACCGGCCCGGAGGTGATGTACTCGATGAGCCCGGGGAAGAAGCTCTTGCCTTTGTGCTCGGAGTAGTGTCTCTCTGCCAGCTCTTTAGGCAAACGCATGAATTTCATGGCCACCGGCTTCAAGCCCTTGCGCTCCAACCTTCCCACGATCTCGCCCACGAGCGCGCGCTGCACCGCGTCCGGCTTCAGCATGACGAAGGTGCGTTCGATCATCGCCTTCACTCCTTCTTCTCCTCTACGGCCTGCGGTTCTTCGGTCTTGGCCTCTTCGGCCTTCGCCTCGGATTTCTTCTCCCTCTTCACCTTGGCCGCCTTCTTCTGCTTCGGCTCCGGCGCCTCAGGCTTCTTCGCCTTTTCCTCCGCCGCCACGATCCCGGTCATGCGCACGTCCTTCTCGCGCGCATAGGCCCTGGTCCACGTTATCCTGCGGGGGACGCGCCTCATGCCGATCATGTTCTTGGAGCACTTGTTGGAACAGAACAAGAATACCGTTCCGTCCTTCTTGATGTACATATTGCCCGTGCCCGGCTCGATCTCCTTGCCGCAGAACGAGCACACTCTCAGCTCAACCATTGGATTTGCCTCCTGTGAATTGCTCAGCGAAGGGCCAGCTTTCTGGCCTCACGCGACGTCTCGCGTAGCATCAGGATGTCGCCCATCCTCACCGGGCCCATGATGTTCCGGGTGATGATTCGGCCCTTGTCCCGACCATCGAGAACGCGCACCTTGACCTGCGTGGCCTCGCCGGTCATGCCGGTGCGGCCGATGATCTCCACGACCTCGCAGGGTATGCTGTCGTCTCCCTCTGCCATGTGAAGCACCCTCGCTTTACTTCTTAAGCTTCTTGATCTGCTCGGCCAGGGAGTCGATCAGGGGCTTCGCCTTGCCGGCGTCGATCACTGCGATCGAGGCCGTGGGCTTCTCCAGTCCGCAGGCATTGCCCAGCTCAGCCTTGCTAGCGACGTAGGCATAGGGGATGTTGCGCTCCTCGCACAGCATCGGCATGTGCGCCAGGATCTCTGGCGGCTGCACATCCTCAGCCATGACCACGAACGAGGCCTCGCCCCGCTCGACGAGCTTCGTGACCTCGTTGGTGCCCTTCTTCACTTTGCCCGTGTCCCGAGCGAGTTCCACGATCTCATATGCCTTGTCCTGAAGTTCCTTTGGCATCTCAAATCTGACGAATATCGGTTTAGCCATTCTCTTACCTCCTTCGGATGTACGATGACATCTTCATCATTCATCGGCTCAGAAAGAGCAACGCCACCAAAGGGATGATGGTATAAAAGGTTTGTTGGTTATGCGTGCTCTCACTCAGGCACAATCAAGGTTACTGGCTGCTCTTGGTTCGCCGTTGCCTCGCCCTCATCTTGGCCGTTCTGAACGAGCACCTCGTTCATCTTCGCTAGGGTGGACATGGCGATCTTCTTGGTGGCCACGCTCGCGTAGGCGAGGGCTTTGTCCGTGAGCACGAGCTCTTCGCCCTTCCTCTCCATCAGGCCGAGCAGGCGAAGCAACGAGATGTATGAGCCGATCTTGCTGTCCTCGGCGCTCAACGCCTCCAGCTCTGGAATGGTGACTTTTCCGTAGTAGAGGCGTCTAGCCAGCTTGGCCATCGGATAGCCCTTGACTTCAGAGTGCGCGTAAATCGGAAGGAAGCCCTCGCTCAGCCTGCGTATGTAGTCCAAGGTGGATGGTGCGTTCAGGGTGAAGCGGTTGTTGATCATGCCCCAGGCCCTCGGCCCGATGCCGACGAAGTGGCTGTGCTCGTAAGGGCCCTCGTACTCCTCAGGCCTGGTAGAGAAGGACCAAAGGGTGCGCATCTTGTACCCTCTGGAACGCATCGTGTCCACGATGGCCAGGTACTGCTCCTTCTCCGCCTGCGCGTCCTGACCTTCCCATTGCCCGGACCGTTTGGTCAGGGGCGTGTACGGCAAGAGCATGAGCGGATAGGTGGATATGCCCTGGACGCCCAGATCGGTGGCGGTTTCCAGATCCTGGAGCAGCTCGTCCAGGGTCTGCGTGGGCAAGGAGAACATGAGGTCGATGTTAACGTAGTCGAAGCCCGTGTCCATGACCCGGCGCAGGACTTCGATGAGCTGGTCGCGCTTCGTCATCCTTCCCAAGAAGGGGAGCATGCGCTCGTTGAACGTCTGCACTCCCACGCTCAGTTGGCCCACGCCGTTCGAGCGCAGGGAGTGAAGGACCTCATCGCTGAGGTCGGCCGGCCCGGCCTCCATCGCCACCTTGCCGTGGAACTGAAAATGACTCCGGACGATGTCGAGCAGCTGTCCTAGCTCCTTGTGAAGCAGCGACGGCGTCCCTCCGCTCACGTAGACGCGGTCCACCTCCTTCACTTCCACATAGGTGGCGTAGAGTGCCAGCTCCTCGTTGACGGCATCCAAGAATGCTTTGCCATACTCGTTCTTGTACGACTCTCCGGGAAAAGCGCAATAAGAGCACTTCGCGGCGCAGAAGGGCACGCGCACGTTCAGGCCGGTGCGCTCCAGGCTAGCTGGCAGTACGTCCTCTAGCCTGGTCACTTTCTGGAACTCGACCCCAGAAGCCACCCGGTCCGCCAGTCGCTCTACGTAGTGCATGGTGAAGTCCAAGGACAAAACGCACCTCTCCCTCCCTGAACGACACCGAGATATTTCAATTCTGGGCAGGGGCGGCTAGAGGCCAAGATCGGCGATGAGGTGTTTGATAATGGGCGCGCTTCGCCTCAGGGAGTCGACGGTCTTGGTCTCGATGAGCACACTCGCGCCCTTGGCCTAGGTTATGCCTTCCCCCTTCTAGCCTTTGCCTTCTCCTGGGCTCAGAGTTCGACGTAGTCTACGTACACCAGGCGCTTGCCCGGTTCGAGCGGGAAGTTGGAGAGGTGGCACCCCTCTAGCGCTTTCGCGTCCTGCGCGATGGAGACAGGACCAAGCCTCAGACCCCGTGCAGCGGGTCTCCGTCATGCGCCAACGGCTTCTCCGCCTTGTACATCTCGCAGGGGGGAGCTTCGACCTCGTCCTTGTAGTGCATCCACCACTTCTTGCACACCCATTTCTGCAAGGCGTCGATGTCGTCTGGCATCATGTGTGCGAACCGACCCTGCAGCTTCAGATACTCGGTCACCGGCTCCATCCTCTTCGGCTTGTAGGTGACGCTGGGCTCTCCGTGCTCCACCTCGTACAGCGTCCACATGCCCGTCTCCACCGCCAGCCGGGCGAGCTCCATTGTCCTGGACTGCTCGGACCTCCATCCAGGCACGCAGGGAGTGAGGACATGCAGGAAACGGAAGCCCTCCGCCCTCTTGGCCTTCTCCGCTTTCCGAACGAAGTCGTTCCAATGGGCGATGGAGAGGGTGGCCATATAAGGAACGTCGTGGGCGGCCACGATCGAACCGATATCCTTCTTGAAGCGGCGCTTGCCGTGTATCAACTTGCCTGCGGGCGAGGTGGTCGTCCACGCTCCAAAGGGCGTGGCGCCGGACATCTGTATGCCAGTGTTCATATAGGCCTCATTGTCCAGGCACACATACATCACGTCCTCGTTGCGGTCCGCCGCTCCGGATAGCGCCTGGAGCCCGATGTCGAAGGTGCCTCCGTCACCGGCCATGCCCACGACCAGTGCTTTCTTGCCCCTCCGCCTGAGCGCCGCTCTTATGCCAGTGATGACCGCCCCTGTGTTCTCGAAGGCGGTGAAGAAGTAAGGCACATCGAAGGCGCTGGTCGGATACTGCGCCCCGAAGACCACCAGGCAGCTCGCCGGCACATAGACTATCGTCTCCGGGCCGAAGATGCGCATGAGGTTCTTGACCGTGATGGCCACGCCGCAGCCGGGACAGGCCCCGTGCCCCCAAAGGAAGTAGTCCTTGTTCGGAACGTCGCGCAGCGTCAACTTGCCGATGTCCTTGGTCCCGTTCATTCCTGCTCACCTCTCAGCCCGTACCAGTTGACCGCTTTCACTTTCTTCCCCTTCGAGCTTCTCTCTATGACAGCGAAGATATCTCGCATCTCCTCGGTGGTCAGGTCCCGCCCGCCCAATCCTCCAATGTGGTCTGTGATCGGGAGTTCGAGCGCATGCAGCGCGCTCCGGACCTCCGTGAACACCGGTCCGTAAGAGTTGAAACCGATGGAGCGGTCGAAGACCCCCAGGGCTTTGAGGTGCGCGACGGCATCCAACAATTCCTTCTCCGGGAACGGGCGCATGAAGCGCAACTTGATCAGCCCCGCCCGCTTGCCTTTCTCGCGCAACTCGTCCACCACCGCCCTCGCCGTGGAGGTGGCAGTGCCTAAGGACACCAGGGCGAAATCCGCGTCCTCCATATGATAGGGCTCGAACAGACCTCCATAGCTTCGCCCGAACTTCTCCGCAAAGGCCTCGTCCACTTCCTTGACGACCTTCCGCGAGGAATCCATGACCCGGTCCAACTGGTAGCGCATCTCCATGGCGTAGTCCGGCGGCACGATGGGATTGATCATCTTCGGTTCGCCGACGTCCAGCATGTTCAGGGGAACGAACTTGGGCAGGAACTTGTCCACGTCGTTCTGGTCTGGCACATCCACCTTCTCCACCGTATGGGAGAGCACGAAGCCGTCCAGGCACACCATGATGGGCAGCATGACCCGGTGGTCCTCGGCGATGCGATAGGCCTGGAGGGTCATGTCCAGCGCCTCCTGGTTATCCTCCACGTACATTTGCATCCAACCCGACTCCCGCTCGGGCATGGAGTCGTTGTGCTCGAGCCATATGCCCGCCGCCGCTCCCAGGGAACGGTTCACGTTGACCAAGACCACCGGCAGGCGGTTCTGCGGCGCGGCATAGAGCATCTCGTGCATGAGCGCCAATCCCTGCGAGGATGTGGCGGTGAATGTCCGCACCCCGCCCGCGCTCGCTCCCACCGCCACGGACATCACGCTGTGCTCGCTCTCCGCCGGAATGAACTCCGCATCGAGATCGCCGTCGCTGATGAACTCTGAGATTAGCTCGACGATGAGGGTCTGAGGGGTGATCGGGAAAGCGGGAATCACCTCCGCCCTGGCCAGGCGCACCGCCCAAGCCACGGCGTGGTCGGCGGAGAGCACCTTGCTCACCATTCGCGCACCCCCCGCACCATCTCTATTGCGTCCGCGGGACATATCTCCGCGCAGATGCCACAGCCCTTGCAGTAGCGGTAGTCCCAGCGCATGTAGTCGTCCTCCAATCGCTTGATCGTGCCCTCGGGGCAGGACCACCAACAGCGGAGGCAACGGATACATTTCTCTTTCATGTAACGAGGGGAGGAGGTCCTCCAGGTCCCGGTGGGATTCTGCCAGGAGCTGCCCGGACCGACCACGATCTCTCCTCGCTTCTCCACGCCCAGGGCCGTGCCGGGCGGTATCTCGTTCCAGGGTGGCAGCCAGGCATCCTTGTGCACCAGTTCCTTGTCCCCCCTGCATCTGCCGGTGCGAGCCTGCTCGAAAGCGGTCTTGGCCGCTTCCGCGTTCAAGGCTGCGGCCCTCGCCCCCAGCTTCTCCCCGAACTTATCCCGGATGGCCTGCATGATGGTATCCAGGCTGACCAGGTCTTGCGCCTTCGCGACCGCTCCCAACATGGCCGTGTTCACGATGGGCGCCTTGAGCTTCTCGTAGGCGATGGTGGTCGCATCGACCGTGACGCATCTGACCGCCACGCCCAGCTCGTATTCCTCCGGGGCAACGGCCACGTTCACCGCCGCGGCTCCTTCGACTTTGAGGCCTTCCGCGATGGGCTCGATCTCCGGCAGGTAACCGTCGAGCACTACCAGCAGATCCGGCTCGTATATCTGGCTCTTGATGCTGATCTTCTTCTTGTCGATGCGGGCGAACGCCTTGACCGGCGCCCCCCTTCGCTCCGCTCCGAAGTAGGGAAAGGCTTGAGCGTGATAGCCTTCGAGCACCGCCGCCTCCGCCAAGGTCTGCGCGGCCATTACCGCTCCCTGCCCTCCGCGCCCGTGGAACCTGACCTCGAACATCGTTTGCCTCCAGCACGACTATTCCGCCTATTGGTGTACCAGGCTATTTAACACCTGCAATGACGATCGTTCCCGACTCGTCGGTCTTCGCCCTGGCGCCGTTCGCGTCGTAGTAGTAGCGTCCCAGATTCGAGTAAACCCCATTGGCATACTTGTCCACCAGGGTCGGCTGGTCGAAGGAGTTGTAGGTGTACCTGATCTGGACGCTGCCCCCGGTCTTCCGGACGACGTTGCCGTTGCCGTCGTAGACGTAGGAATAGGTGCCGTTGCCGGTGAGCTGGCTCATCTTCCGGTAGGAGTACGTCGGATTCCCCCTTCGTTCATCAAACGAGGTCTAGCCAGTGCATGTAGTGCTGGTTCTTGCCTCGGGCCGCTTCGCGGAAGGCCTTCTGCAGCTTCAGTGTCACTGGGCCAGGCCTTCCCGCCCCGATGACCTGGCTGTCGATGGAGTGGATCGCCTGCACTTCCGCCGCCGTCCCGGTCATGAAGACCTCGTCCGCCACGTACAGCTCGGACCGGGTGATCTCTCTCTCGGTGACAGGCATGTCCATGTCCGTCGCTATCTGCATGATCGAGTCCCGGGTGATGCCCTCCAGTATGCCGGAAGATAGAGGGGGCGTGAACAGCTTTCCTCCGCGGACCATGAAGATGTTCTCGCCCGTGCCCTCCGCCACGTTGCCCTCCGAGTTGAGCATGAGCGCCTCATCGGCCCCTTTGTTCACCGCCTCCAGCCTGGCCATGACGGAATTGATGTAGTTGCCGCATATCTTGGCGTTCAGGGCGGCGGCTCGGTTCGACGGCTTCTCCCAGGAAGAGGTTATGAGTCTGGCACCTTTCTGCATCTGCTCCTCGCCCAGGTAGACGCCCATGTAGACCACCGCTATGGCCACGTTGGTAGGCAGCTTGGCCGGGTTCAGGCCGTAGGTGCCGGTGCCGTAGTAGGCGAGCGGACGGATGTAATCCACCTGCACGCCCGCATTCGCTTTGGCCGTATCCTTCACGGCCTGGCACAGCTCGTCCAAGCTATAGGGTATCTTGAGCGAGATGACCTTGGCCGAGGCCAGGAAGCGCGCCATGTGCTCGCGCAAGCGGAAGATGGCCCGTCCCTTCCCTGTCTCATAGATGCGGATGCCTTCGAAGACGCCCCCGCCATAGTGCATGCAGTGCGTCATGATGTGCACGTTCGCCTGGTCGTAGTCCACCAACCTTCCGTCCATCCAGACCTTTTGAACCGGTGCCGTGTTCTTCCCTCCGCTGATGAGTATTGAGCAATTCCCCCGATAAATAGCTGGCGTGACACTAGAGAGCATTCACCGCGCGGATGAAGGACTCCGGTTTGCTGGCGTCCAACAGCTTGTCCACTTCCTCCAGACTGCCGATGAGCCTGGCCTTTCCCGCTCCATTGGATGCGAGCGCGTAGGCCTCGCGCCGGGTGTTGTCCAGCGTCTCTATGTGGACGACGTCATGTAGGCGCTTGAGGTCCGCCACGGCGATGTCCGCCTGCACCATGTCCTTCACGCTGAGAACGACCCTCGACTTGCCAGCGATCTCGCATCTGCCCACGACGATGGTATCTACGTTGATGCGCTTCCTCGTGAATATGCCCATCACTCTCTGCATGACACCGAACTCGTCGTTGACGACCATCGAGATGACTTCCATTCTCTCACTCCCTGTGCCTTTGTCCGCTCCCCCAAGAGCGATACGAATCCAGCCGAGGCCTTCCGAGCTTGGATGTCGTGAGGAAGAAGCTCGTCCGCTCGCCATCGTCTGCGCGACCCGCGCCCGACCACGAAACGAAGCAAGAGCCCCTCACCCACACACCTCACAACGATCCGCGGGGACTACTCAAGAGAGCGTCCCCTGCTCAGATGACCAAAACCTGCAAGCTGACCGCGCCAGAAAGGACGATGCCCCAAGCCGCAGGGCTAGACATGGAGGGTGTGTATCCCGACCACCATATATATACATTGTCAAGGCGTGGCACGGCCAGTCCCCACTGGCTGGATGTCCGGCACCTCCGCCCTCTGCTCGGCGAACAGCCGATGCAGGAACTGCCTGGTGCGCTCGTTCCTCGGGTTGCTGAAGAACTCCTCTGGGGTGCCCTCCTCCGCGATCACGCCTTGGTCTATGAAGAGGACCCGGTCCGCCACCTCCCGGGCGAAGCCCATCTCGTGCGTGACGATGATCATGGTCATGCCGCTGTTCGCCAGCCGCTTCATCACGTCCAGCACCTCGCCTATGAGCTCCGGGTCCAGGGCAGATGTCGGCTCGTCGAAGAGCATGACCTTGGGGTCCATGGCCAATGCTCGGGCTATGGCCACGCGCTGCTGCTGTCCGCCGGAGAGCTGCCCAGGATAGGAGTCGGCCTTCTCCTCCAGCCCGACCATTCTCAGCGTGTCCATGGCCTTCCTCCCTGCCTCCGAATCGCTCATCTTTCTTACCTTCGTCAAGGCCAGGGTGATGTTCTTTTTGGCGGTGAGGTGCATGAAGAGGTTGAAGCTCTGGAAAACCATGCCCACTTCGCTTCGAACCAGGTTGATGTGGGCCTCCGCTTGACCGCGGGGTTGCCTATCTGACCTGGCATCGGGGTGGTCCTTCCTCGCTTCCTTCCTGGCCTTTGCCCGGATCCGGCGCGCCTCGAGGAACGCCTCCCAACGGTTCTTCTCCACCCGCGCCCTTTCGAGCTCCTGGCTCACGGGGTCGGTTACACGCACGCCTTCGAAATATACATCGCCACTGGTCGGCTCGGTGAGACGGTTGAGGCAGCGCAGGAAGGTGCTCTTCCCTCCTCCGCTCGGTCCGATGACCACCACCACCTCACCCTTGTGGATCTGCACGTTGACGCCTTTCAGCACCTGCAGAACGCCATACCTCTTGCGGGTGAAGAGACGCCTGAATCTTCCTTCCGTCTTGGAAGGCACCCGGAACTCCTTCTTCAGCTCCCTGGTCTCCAAGAGCACTTCGTTCATCGGCGGTCACCGTACCCGGGGATGTGATACTTGCGCTCCAAGGCGCGCATCATGAAGCTCGTGGCATAGGTCAGACAGAGATACAAGAAGGCGGCGAAGATGAAGATCTCAAAGGGCTGGAAGTAGGTGCCGTTGAGCTGCCCGGCCATGGCGGTGATCTCCACCACCGCTATGACTGAGGCGAGAGAGGAGTCCTTGATGACGATGACGAACTCGTTGGTCAGCGGAGGCAGGATGAGGCGCAGGGCCTGGGGGAGGATCACGAAACGCATGGCCTGGAGGTGTGTCATGCCGGTCGCTCGGGCCGCTTCCTCTTGTCCCTTCGGAATGGAATTCACCCCTCCGCGAACGATCTCCGATTGATATGCTCCAGAATGGACGCCCACGGCGATGATGGAAGCCACGAGCGGGTCCATGGCGACGCCCAAGCCTAATGTCAAGCCGAAATACCACAAGAAGAGCTGTACCAACAGTGGAGTTCCTCGCACCACGTCAACATAGGCCGTGGCCGGATAGCGCACCAACCTGAACCTGGACACCCGGGCTAGGCCGCCAACGATCCCCAACCCGAAGCCTAGGATTATGGCGCAAGCTGAGATCAGAACGGTCATGATCACTGGGTTGAGGAACAGCCCAACGTGCTCCAGGATGTTGAACTGCGAGCTGGTGTCGCCTATGGCCTGAGGGACCGACCACACATCCATTTGCACTTACCTCTGCTGCGGGATAAGAAAAGGATTGGATAAAGGGGTTTTGGAGCGAACTCAGAACCACTTGTCCATGAGCTGCTGCATCTCGCCGGAGTGCACGAGATCCGCGAGGACCACGTTGATGAAGTCCTTCAGGTCGCCGGCGGACTTGCGCACGGCCACTCCATAGTACTCGTTGGTGACGATGGTGAAGCTGTCCTTCAGCGCTCCTGCGTTCAGGGAGACGTACTTGTCCGCCGTGGGCTTGTCGATGATGACCGCATCCACTCCCCCGGACAGAAGGTCCTGTATCGCCGTGTAGGCGTACGGGAAGCGCTTGACGTCGCTAGCACTGACGTGACCGGCTGCCACCAGTTCTGCGTCCACCCAGAAGTCACCTGTGGTCGCCAGGTTGACCGCTATCTTCTTGCCGTAGAGGCCCTCCACCGAGGCGATGCTCGATGAGGATTTGACCAGTATCGCCTGGTCTGCCGGCCCGTAGTAGGGGTCGGAGAAGGATATGGACTGGCTGCGCTCCGGAGTGATCGTCATGCCGGCGATGACCACGTCCACCGTGCCCACGATCACGCTCCCCACCAGCGCGTTGAAGCCCAAATCTCTGATCGTAATCCCAACGTTCAATCGGTTGGCGATCTTCATCCCGATGTCGATGTCGAATCCTTCGATCTGCCCCGATGAGGCGTTGAACATCTCGAACGGCACGAAGCCGCTCGAGGTGCCGATGATCAGCGTTCCCCTGCTCTTGATCTTGTCGATCGCGCTTTTCTCTGCACCCAAGCAACCAATAAAGCAGGTGGACAAGAGCGCCGCGACAAGGATGACCCCGATTATTTTCATGGAACCTTTCTTGCTGTCGAGCAATTCCTCCCCTCCGTGGAATCCCTTGGGTAACCAAGATGCGTGCCGCGGATTATAAGCTTGTTCCCAGCTAGCATTTGACTAGGCGCTTCCGAGCTTACCCCAGATGTCCGCGAAACGATCGACGGCGTCGCTTTCCAGGCTCTCCCTCAACGAGACCAAGAGATCGGCCACATAGCTGAGGTCCTCCACCGAGTAGATCGATTCCTTCTCCCGCTTGGATACGACGATCATGCCCCGGGCGCTCAGGCGCTTGAGATGATAGGAAAGGGTGGACTTGGAGATACCCATGGCGGCCTTCAGCTGCTGGAAACTTGAGGGACCGTTCAGAATGAGATGCATGATGATCTTTCTCGGCATTTTCTGTCTCAGCACCGACATGGTCCGTCGGTCCTTGAGGTGGAAGCGGTCCGCTGGGAAGTAGCACTTGTAGTATCCATCCTCCTCCACCCTCAGCACCTGTCGCTTCTCCATGTAGTCCAGGTGATAGGCGAGCAGCCCGGTCTGCATCCCTAGTCCACGTTCCATCTCACGCACGTGGGTCCCGGGATGCTTGGCCACGAACTGGTAGATCTTCCTTCGGTTCTCTAGGTTGAGGGCCTCGTCCATGCGCTCTCATCTCTTCAACAAAGCGATGTAGAGAGCCACCAATATCGCCAGGTTCAGGACGACCAGTATCGGGGACATCTCTAGGTCATGCCATTCCATGAAGGTGGAGGATAGCACACCCAGAGAGACAACGCCGAAGACCCCGAAGGCCAGGGAGACGATCGCCAACCTCGCTTCCCGATGCCGGCGCCAAGCGACCAGGGACACAGCGAATAACAGAATCGAGAAGCCTGCGAAACATGACCTGAGGAACAGGTCCAAAGGTGTGAGTGTCACGCCCTTTCAGACCTCCCCGCTCGCCTAAATACTTTCTGCAAATCCGCCCGACCTGCCTTTCTCCCCGGATCGGCCAAACACAAAGTTCGAAGCTCGTACCAGTCGGTTCGAGACTTGCACCATAAACCACTTAATGTCGCCACGTACTCGCAGCAAATATGAGAACGGGAGCACGAGCCTTCAAGATGATCCTGCCCGCGCTGCTGGCCCTCAGCGTCCTATCCCTCCTCTCCACCTCCGTCCTTGCTGGCGGAGGCATGATGCAAGGCCAGTCAGCTCCGGGCAATAGCATTCAAGCCGGTGCAGGGGGCATGGGCGGCCCAGGCAACGGCATGTGGAAGGACCAGTCCGGATACATGAATGGCGGAGGCCATCAGAACGCCCAGCAGATGCAGGAGACCATGCAGTTCATGATGGACAACGGGTTGAAGATGGGATTCTTCGGCCGACCGAACTACTCCGACGGCGTCGCCGAGGGACGTTTCATCGCCTTCCACTTGAACGAGAGCACCGGCGTCATCACCCACTATCAGATGAAGCGGAACAGCGTCCTGGTGAACGTCTTCGATTCCCTGAGCGTGGATGGGTTCATTCCCACCAACATCTCCACCTATGGTTCGGTCATGTTGATCCGCAATGCGTCCGTGATCATCATCATCCATGATAACCCCACGGCCATGTTCCACGTGGTCGCCAACGGGACGGTCCAGGTCACGATGGACCTGGCTTCGGGTTTGAACGTCACCTCCATTCCTTTGCCATACGACTCAGCTGAGGTTCTAGACCACGCCCTTCTGGTCCATGGGAAAGGCGTGCATGCGCTCATAGGCACGGACCATACCTCGCTCAACGTCACCGGGACGCCCCTTGACTATGTGGTCAAGGCGCAGCTTGCGGATGACCACCTGATGTTCCGATCCAAGCCGCTGCTAGTGCGTCACCACTGGATGCACGAGGATGCCCTGGAGCGGGCGCTGGAACGGCACCGCCTGGGAGCGGAGATGTCGCTCATGGTGTATCAGGGAAACGCCTTGTACGAGACGATGGAGTATGACCACGCCCTGAGCCTGCAGGTGATCAAAGCGGAGCGCAACCGCATTCAGCTTCAGGTGTCCTCCGATGAGCACCAGGGCAAGGTCATACTGGTGAACCTGGACCGGGACACCCTGGACGTGATCAAGGGCACTCCGACGGTGAGGTTGGACGGCTCAGCGATCAGGCAGACCTCCAACCCGCTGGAGGTGCTGGAGGCGAACGGTTCCGCGGCCGGCGATGCGGTGTACTGCATCGTCTCCTCTGGCGACGTGGCCCAGGTCATGGTGTACGTGCCGAGCTTCTCCACCCACGAGATCATCATCGAGAGCGCCCTGCCATTGGACCAAGTGGCCGGATTGGCAGGCATAATGGCGGTGGGAGGGGCACTTGCGGTGATCGCAGTGGCCGCATTGGTGCTCGTCCGCAGGAAGGGTTAGAGCCATATCCCCCAGGCTCCACCCTCCCCCTCCCTTTTTCCTTTTCCCTCGGAACGATCCTCCTTCAGCATCCCGGTCCGTTCCCTAGCCCTGCAGCGCAAAGATTGAAATAATCCCTAGCACAACTCCCGGCAGATTCCTTTGAAGGGAGGAGGCTGGCTGCACCGGACGGAAAAGAGGCTCAGGGCCATCCCTACCTCCAAGAGGGCGCTGGTCGTCCTGGTAGTTGGCGTTCTTCTCCTGGGAGGATTGATCGCCCTGGACCAGCTCTGGCTCCGGAAGGCGCTCACCGATTCCTTCGGTCCGCTCTCCGATGTGCCATTCTATCGAAACCGCACACAGGCGGTGCTGGATGGAAAGGTGCTCTATCGGGACGTCAAGATGGAATCGCCCCCGCTCGTCGTCTACCTCTTGCTTCCTCCGCAGATGGCCGGAGGATCGGAGCTAGCCTACCAGATCTACTTCTCCCTGTTCACGATACTGACGGCGCTGACGCTCTACTGGGGTCTAAGACGCTATGATGACTTCCGCGCTTTCGTCGTCTCCCTGCTCTTCCTCGGCTCTCCCTTCGGCACGGTCGAATCGACCATTGGCATCCAGGATGAATCGATCATCGTCTTCATGTTCATCGCCGCTGCGGTGCTCGCCATCCAGGCCAAAGGAAGGCTGAGCAGCGTCGTCTCCGCCATAGGAGTCTGGACGAAGGTCTTCCCCGGGCTCTTCTATCCCGTTCTGTTCCTGCGCACCCGTTCCTGGAAGGAGCGGAAATGGCAGATCGGGGCTATTGTCCTCATCTCGTTGCTCATATCGCTGCCGTTCCTGATCCTGGCCCCGGTGGAGTTCCTCAAGTTCCCGTTGTACTACCTGCTGGGCTCGGGAGATGGAGGGGAGAGTGTCAACCCCACGGGAGGCATATCGGTCTGGGACTTCTTGCGGACCGGTGGTCTGGACATCCCAGGAATGGTGCTGCTGCCGCTCACCATCATCGCCTATGTTGGAGCGTTATGGTACGGAAGGAAGAAAGGCATGGACATCTGGCCAGCGACACTGCTGGTCCTGGTGGCCTTCGTCATCTTCTATCCACGGATCTGGATCGGATACTTCGTCCTCCCTGTGACCTTCCTGTTGCTATGGGCCTCGGAGGATTGGAGGATCAGCCTGCGTTGCTTCCTGATGTACTTGCCGTTCCTGGCCACTCTGGCTTTCACCGGGGATAATGTGCGCTATGTCCCGGTGATCGACTTCCCCGGGTCATGGGTGGTGGGACTGGCTTTCACCGTCTTGGGGCTCTACATGTTGGTCGATACCGCCCGCTTGGTGCTGGGGAGACCCTCCTTCATCGATGCCCGAAAAGGAGGATAGAGGATGCGCATCCTCATGGTGACCAAGTTCTACCACCCGCGCATCGGGGGGGTGGAGACCACGGTCAAGGAGCTTTGCGAGGAATTCGTCCGTCGCGGCCACCGGTGCACAGTGGTCACCATGGACCGTGAGCTGCGCGGAAGAGAGATGATTAACGGCGTGGAGGTAATCCGATATCCCGTGGACACCAAGCTCCTTGGCGGCCTGAACCGGCACGTCTGGCGCCACCTTTCTCAGGAGGTGAGACCCGGTACGTTCGACGTCGTGCATCTGCATTCCTATCACATACTGCTCTCGGCGCAATCGGCCTATCTGTGCCACCGACGCAGGGTGCCATACATATTCTCCGCGCATTACCATGGCAAAGGCCACACCCCGCTTCGCAACCTCCTGTTCCGATCATATCACCTCGCAGGCAAGTACGTCCTCAGGTGGAGCGAGAAGATCACCTGCGTCTCCGAATACGAGAGGGGCCTGCTGCTGAGGGACTTCCCTGGGTTGGAAGGGAAGGTGGGGGTCATACCCAGCGGCATCAAGGAATTCCCTTCCCTGGCCGTGGAAAGGAGAAAGGATACGCTCCTCTACGTCGGCCGGGTGATGATGTACAAGGGCATCGACCACGTGCTCCGGGCAATGAAGGTCCTGAAGGACCGGGGAAAGGAGGTAAGGCTGCGGGTGGTCGGCTCCGGGCCCGAAGAGGGGGCTTTGCATGAACTGGCTCAGCAGCTGGGAGTGGATGGGGGCGTGACCTGGCTAGGGGACGTTGACGATGATGAACTGAACCGCGAGTATCGTTCTTCGGCAGCCCTGGTCCTTCTCTCCGCGGCGGAGGCCTACGGACTGGTGGTGGCGGAGGCGTTGTCCTGTGGTACCCCGGTCATCGTGGCGAAGAAGGAGGCTTTGGTGGAGTTCCTGAGCGAACCTGGATGCGTGGGCGTGGACTGGCCTCCGGACCCAGAGAAGGTCGCGGACACGGTGCAAAATGTGTTGGAGGGCAGGGAGGCCACCAAGGTCGGTCCCTTCAGCAACAAGATCGCTCCCTGGGGCGCGATAGCGCAGGAGTATCTGCGCTTATACGATTCGGTGATGGCCGTCCGGGGTCCCGATCGCTAGCGCCCGGCTAGATGGCCGAGCTTGAAGGACAGCTCCTTGACCAGCGAGAGCATGACGTACCTGCCTTTGATGGCCCTCACCAGCTGCCTTATCGTCGGCTCGTTGCGCCCGATGTCTCCCTCCAGCTCTCCCATGTCCACCGACCGGGCGCTCTTGCCGGCCTTGTACGAATGACGCATGAGCGCGAGCCACCCCGCTTCCTCCATATGCATGACGCCCTGAGACAGGAGGCCGATGCGCTTCGAAATCGCGTACGTGCGCCGGAAGAGCAATCCGTCCTCGTAGACGAAGACCTTGGACGGCTTGTCCTCGTCCAGACCTTCGTAGGCCCGCGCAAGCAGCTCCCGCCTGAAGAAGCGCGGATAGAGGTTGGGGCCCGTTCCTGTCATAGGATCGGCGGCGGCATGCATGGCCGCCTTCTGCCTGCACAGCGATCGCTGCAGCCATCCCTTCGGTCGGTAGGACGTCTCCTCCAAGATGAGCATGTCCTTGTCTGCCATGGCTTTCACCGCCCGGGCGACCGTGTCAGGATAGAGCACTTGATCCCCGTCCAGGAAAAGAATGAGGGTGCCTTTGCTCTCTTGAAACCCCCGTCGGCGAGCGCCCATGAGCCTGCCTGGATAGGGGACCACGGAGGCTCCATGCTGACGGGCGATCTCTTGCGTGCGGTCCCTGGATCCAGAATCGACCACCAGGACCTCCAGGTCTTCGTAGGTCTGCTCCGCAACCGCCTGCAGCGATAATGGCAAGGAGGACTCCTCATTGAGAGTGGGGATGATGACCGAGACCAACGGCCCCTTGTCCTCGTTGGAGAGGGCTTTAGGCATGCGTCCGTCCTCATGACGCCCGGGAATCAAATACTTATGCCGGACGCTCCTGGCCAGCCCGACACGAGCTGGAATGATTCCGATCTCACAACGGTTTGTATATACGTGGGAAGGGATACGTGGCGTGATGAGCGAGGCCAAGATCGTCATCAGGAGCAAGGCCCCGTTGCGCATCAGCTTCGCCGGAGGCGGAACCGACGTCCCGCCCTATTCCGATGAGCGCGGCGGAGCGGTGCTGTCCTCGACCATCGACCGTTACGCCTATTGCACCATATGTCCTCGCGCGGACCGGGAGATGAGGATCCGTTCCCTGGATTTCGCCCAGGACGAGAACTGGCCCGCCAACGGGAGCATGTTGCGCTACGACGGCAACCTTGATCTGATCAAGGCGGTGCTCAACCACTTCGAGGTGGCCGAAGGCTTCGATATGCTCCTACATTGCGATGCTCCCCCTGGCTCGGGACTTGGCGGTTCCAGCACCGTCATGGTCTCCATCATCGGGGCGGTGTCGGAGTGGTTGAAAAAGCCTCTGTCCCAATACGAGACCGCCCGCCTGGCCTACGTGCTGGAGCGTGAGGAGCTCGGCTTCGCGGGAGGCAAGCAGGACCAGTATTCGGCCGTCTTCGGCGGCTTCAACTTCATGGAGTTCCGGGGCTCCGAGACCATCGTTACCCCATTGCGCATCAGGACCGAAGTGCTGAACGAGCTGCACTATCACATGCTTCTCTGCTACACCGGGAAGACCAGAGATTCGGCGAACATCATCCAGGACCAACAGAAGGCATACAGGAGCGGGCAGAACCGGGAGGCCTTGGATAGCGCCAAGAGCTTGGTCTTCGAGACCAAGGACGCGCTCATGAAAGGTGAGATCCTCCGCATCGGACAACTCCTGCACGAGTCCTGGGAGCAGAAGAAGCGCTTCACTTCGCACATCACCAACTCCCGCATCGACAATATCTACGAGACGGCGAGGGCCAACGGAGCCATTGGCGGGAAGATCTCCGGCGCCGGGGGCGGTGGGTTCATGTTCTTCATCTGTGAGTACGATCGCAAGCATCGGGTGGCAGAGGAGCTACAGAAGCTGGGCGTAGAGGCCGTAAACTTCAACTTCGACAAGCACGGATTGCAGACCTGGAGATACAGGGCATGAGATCGCTCGTGGACCGAGAGCTAGAGGAGAGCGCCTCCGTGACGGGGAGCATAGACCCGGAGCAGGTGTTGCGCGTGGCGGACGTGCTCACCCTTGTATTCCGCTCCAAGCACAAGGTGGTGCTCTTTGGCAATGGCGGCAGCGCGGCGGACGCGCAGCACATCGCCGCCGAGTTCTCTGGTAAGTACATGTTCGATAGGGCGCCGCTGAACGCAGTGGCGCTGACCAACCTCTCTTCCATCACTGCCATCGGGAACGACTACTCCTACGAATGCGTGTTCGAGCGCCAAGTGGAAGGAAGCATCCGGGAAGGAGATGCGGTGGTGGCCATATCCACCTCCGGCAACTCGAAGAACGTTCTGCGGGCGGTGGCCAAGGCCAAGGAGCTGGGGGCGAGGACTGTGGGGTTCTCCGGACCAACAGGCAAGCTGAAGGATGTGGTGGATGTCGCCCTCACCATCCCTTCCAAGAAGACCTCTCACATACAGGAAGGCTACATGGCCGCCGCACACGTGGTCTGCGGCATGGTCGAGCGCGCGCTCTTCGGCCGCCGGGCGGTCTTCATCGACAGGGACGATACTATAGCCAAGGACGTGCCCTACTGTCCCGAGCCAAAGGACCTTATGCTCGTTCCTGGCGCGGGAAAGGCGATCAAGAGGCTGAATGACGCTGGGTTCCTGGTCATCGTGGTCACAAACCAGTCCGGGGTGGCGCGGGGCTACTTTGACGAAGCAATGCTATCTGATATCCACGAGAAGATGAAGAAGGACCTGGCGAAGAGCGGGGCCAAGGTCGACGGCATCTACTACTGTCCGCATCTTCCGGAGGCGGGATGCCGTTGCCGCAAGCCGGAGGTGGGCATGGTGATGCAGGCGTTGGAGGATTTCCCGATCGACCTCTCCTCCTCCTACGTCGTGGGGGACAGCGAGCACGACCTGGACCTCGGCAGGAGGATCGGAGCGAAGCCGATCCGGGTCAGCGAGTCGTTCACCCTTTCCCAGGCCGTGGACCGCATACTGAAGGAGAGCAAGAAGAAGATCTGAGCTAGCGGTCCAGGTCCTTAGTGGAGCGCACCTGGCTCCAGACCGGCTTGTCGCCCTTGTCGAAGGTCACGTGCACCGTGGCGTAGACCCGAGCGCCCAGTTCGATGATCACCGCCAGGAAGATGCGTAGAGGGTGCTTGTTCTCATTGGCGAAGGTGGTGTAGGCACGTAGGAGCGTTCCTACGTCCCAGGTGGAGAGCTCGTAGCCGAACCACTTGCGCATATACCTCTCTCCGATGTTGACGCGCGTCCTCTGTTTGAGGAAGTCTCGGATGTCGCCCGGGCCACGATTGTGCACGATCGCCTCTGGGACGTAGATCGTGCGCAGACCGCGCTTCTCCAGCTCCATGCGGATGATGTCCTCGTCGGATTGCGTTCCTTCGGGCAGTTCGATGCCTGGATCGCGGAAGGCCACCAGCTCCCCCACCTTGGGATGGATGAGCGCCACCCGGTGATGCATGTCCCAGAGCATGTGCACCGCGAAACCGGTGAACTTGTCCTTTGGATTGACGGGGACGGGGTGGCCGCCGGTCATGCCGACGCTTTTGTCGAGGAATGGTTCGAGAAGTGCCTGCAAAGCTCCGGGCTCAAGACGGTTATCGGCGTTCGCCAGGACCAGGATGTCGGCCTTCGCCAGTCGCAGGAAGAGGTTGATGGCGGAGTTCTTACCCTTCCTCTCTTCCTGCACGTGCAGCTTCGCCTTGGCATCTACCGCTTCGTATTCCATCACGTACTGGTTGGTGCGGTCGGTGCTGCCGCTGGAGATCACCAGCACCTCGACGAGCTCAAAGCCCTGAAGCGCTTGCGAAGAGATCGACTCCAGGCAGGCGCGCACGTTCCTTTCTTCGTTGTACGCGCACACGCCCAACGACACCGAAGGCATGCTCGAACCCTGTGCATATCCCCCGGCGATATTTTAAGGTGCTATGGCCGAGGACATATACACCGGGCGCTCGTTTGAGAGACGGTCGGATGGCGTCCCGCGCCTCGCAGGCGCCCGTCCCATCCCACAAGGGATATATACTAACACGGGCTTTTTTGTTGGGAATGGGAATGGTTCAGAAGGCGAGGGAGGGGTTCGCCGACCTAACGGTAGTTCTGCCCACTTACAACGAAGTGGAGAACATCCAGCGCATGGTACCTGAGGTCTTCCGCATTTGTCCCGGGGCCCATGTCGTAGTGGTGGACGATTCGTCACAAGATGGGACCGGTGCGGCCGTTTCAGAGATGATGGCGTCTTATCCAGGGCTCCGCCTGATAGAGCGGGACATCTCCAAGAAGGGATTGACCGCCTCGGTCATGGAGGGCATCGCTAGCGTGGAGACGGAGTTCTTCGTTGTCATGGATGCCGACTTCCAGCACCCTCCCGCTTCTGTGGAGAACCTCTACTGGGAAATGAGGCAGGGTGCCAATCTGGTAGTCGGCGTGCGACATGGCATGGGCCCGCTGCACTTCTCCCGCAAGGTGGCGTCCTGGGGGGCGCACAAGCTAGCCTCTACTTACCTATGGTTCAGGAGACGACCTCGATCAGCAGACCTCATGAGCGGGTTCTTCGGCGGTCGCACCGAAATGGTACGCGAGGTCATCCAGCGCAAGGGTATGAGGTTCGAAAAGAAGGGCTTCAAGGTGCTCTTCGACATCCTCAAGTCCTGCCCTCGGGGTACGGATGTGCGCGAGGTCGGCTTCACCTTCGGGGACAGGGCCAGCGGCCACTCCAAACTCAGCTCTGACATCGTACTCTCGGTGATGAGGCAGTGCGGTGCCTTCGGAAAGCTGGCGAGCTTCTCCTTCGAGTTCTTCTTCATCAACCGGGCGGGGCGCGTGCTCGGTCTGCTTATCTTGGTGGCGATATTCGCAGTCGCATTGATGATGGGCAATTCGCCAGCAAAACCGTAGTCGCTATTCGAAATTCGCAATCATTCCGGCCTCATTGCTCACTAGTCGCAACATATTTCTACTAAGCGCCGCCAATGTGATTGGGGGAATGCATGAGGCAGTTCGAGGTCTGCGTGACGAACAAGCCTGGTGAAGTCGCTCGGCTTGCTGAGGTATTGGCCAAGAACGCCGTGAACATCCGCGGGATATCAACGGACCTGGGCGGCAACCCGGGCATCATCCGCGTGATCACGGACGATGAGGCCAGCGCCCGAAGGGTGCTGACCAGTAGCGGCATGGACTTCGTCGAGCGCGACATCGTGGTGATCTCCATGTCCGACAAGCCTGGAGAGCTGGCGAAGTTGACGAAGAGACTTGCACGGGCGGGGATCAACATCGAGAGTCTGTTCATACTAGGCCCCAAGACCTCAGAGGTCCAGGTGGCTATAGGGGTCGACCAAAGGGACCGAGCCCAGGAGCTCCTCCTGAAGTGACCTCAATCTCCTTTGTTCTCTCTTTCGTTGCCGTTTGGCCTGGCGCTCACGAAGAGGATTGAGAGCACGATGAACACGCCTCCAATGGCGGTCGGCCAGCCTGGCATCTCGCTCAGAACGAGGTAAGCGAACACCATTGCGAAGACGATCTCCAGCAGTAGGATGATGGAGGACTCGGTCGCGCCTTTCCCTCTCAGCCCCATGATATAGAGGAGCCAGGCGCCCCCCGTACATACAGTACCTAGGTACACCATGACGGCGGAGCCCGCCAGATCAAGCGCGTAGTTGGTGGTGAACAACAAAGCAATGGGTATGGAGAAGATGGCCGTGGAGGTCACGACCGCGGCAGAAATCATCAGCGGTTCGGTCCTGGGCCCCACCAACTTCTTCTGGAAGAC
Source organism: Methanomassiliicoccales archaeon (assembly GCA_026394375.1). Classification (NCBI taxonomy): domain Archaea; kingdom Methanobacteriati; phylum Thermoplasmatota; class Thermoplasmata; order Methanomassiliicoccales; species Methanomassiliicoccales archaeon. Next base: position 30,135 of record JAPKYJ010000015.1, on the reverse strand, counting down.
GATGTAGAAGGCCCACACCACTCCTGCGCCAAAGACCAGGATGTTGCCGACAAAACTGCCTTGGGTCAACTGGCTCAGATCGCCTCCAGTGGAGACGAACCCCACACCCACTAGGCCAAACAATAGGCCGTAGACGGTGTACCGGGTAATCTTCTCCGCCAGAACGAAGTAGGAGATGATGACCACAAAGACCACGTTGATGTCCACCAGAAGCACGGTGTTGGTGGCGGTGGTCTGGGTCATACCCACGTTCTGCAGTGTGAGGCCCACGGCATTAATCAGTCCGATCCCCCAGATCAGCTTGTTGCGGAAGATCTCCGGTCTGAACTTCTTGGTGAGGAAGGCTATGAGCAAAAGCAGCTCCGCCCCGATGACCCACCGCATCATGCCGAAGTAGAACGGGTCGACGTGGCCCACGCCGATCTTGGAGGCCACGAAGGACGTGCCCCACAAGATGCTGGACAGTATGAGCAGCTGCTCATACACGTCGACCTTGAACCTCATGCCCGCCGATTACCGAGGGAGTATTTCTAGGGAACGGTGGACCGCTCACTCCAGCGTGATGCCTTTCAGGCTCTCTCCGGGCCGCACCCTGACCTCGTCCCCCAGGATGCAGTCGCTCAGCACCGCTCCTTCACCGACCACACAGGCATCGCCGACCACGCAGCCCTCGAGCTTCGCTCCGGGACCGATGAACGCCTTCGAGAGGACCAAGGACCGTTCTATATGCGCCCGTTCTCCCACCTGCGTGCTCTCGCCGATAGCGCATTCGGTGAGCCACGAACCGTTGCCGAGCACCACTCCTTTCCCAAAGAAGGCGGGGCCTCGTATCTTTGCGCCTTTCGCTCGCAGCTCCGAGGCGACGACCTTTCCTCGCACATCCGCGCCTTCGATGGTCATATCCACGCCTCGTCTCTCCGCCATACTTATGTTCGCCTCTAGAAGATCCTGAGGTCGTCCGATGTCCTTCCACATGCCCTTCAACCTGGAGCCGAATAAGGGATGCCCCGCCTCCAGCAGTCTGGGGAAGAGGTTCTTGGAGAAATCGAACTTCGTGCCGTCTGGAACGTGGGAGAACGCATCCCTCTCGATGACGTACACGCCGGCATTGATGAGATTGGAGAACACCTCGTTGGGATGTGGCTTCTCTTTGAAGCGGACTATGCGATCGTTCTCGTCCAGACCGACGATGCCGAACTCCGTCGGCCTGTCCACTTCCGTCAAGGCAATGGTCACCATTGCTCCGTTCTCATGATGCGATCGGATGACCGCCTCCAGATCGATGTCCATCAAGGTGTCGCCCATGACCACGACGAAGGTGCGGTCGAGCCTCTTCTCCAGCAGCTTGACCGCTCCCGCCGTGCCCATGGGTTGCTCTTCGAAGGCGTAGGTCATGTTCAAGCCCATTTCGCTGCCGTCACCGAGGGCGTTCAAGACCGCATCAGAATGGTAGCTACAAGCAAGGAAGACACGGCCGATACCAGCAGAGGAAAGCGAGCGCAACGAATACTCGACGCACGGTCGCCCGAGGACCGGCAGCAGAGGCTTGGGGCGCCGGTTGGTCAAGGGACGGAGCCTCGTCCCCTCTCCGCCCACCAGCACCACCGCTTGTCCCACGCCGTGGATCATAGCGAGAAACCCTAGCGACGAATCCTGGCGTTCGTATTTAAAGTGTGAGGTGCGGAGCTCAAAGCGCGAGGCGAGCCACGTTGTCGTTGCGCTTGGCGCCTATGGCCCGGGCGACCGGTGAGCACTTGGCCTTCATGAGGTAGAGGATCGGGCCCAGTTCCTCGTCGGAGAGCGCCTCGAAGTTGGCCATGCCCTTGGCGATGATCAGGTCGGCGGAACGAAGCTCTTCCGCCAGCCTGTCCCCCACCCGATCGATGTCCAGTCCGACGGCGAACTGCCCGGTGGACAGGATCTCGTCGAATTCCCGGTCCAGGTGCGCTCTCTTCGCGTCCTCCATCGTGACGTCGGTAAGGATCGGTTCGCCCTTTACCACCCCTATGACGCGCACGCCGAAGCGCTTGATCTCCCGCACCAGCAGGCGGTCGAAAACCGATTCTCCGCAGTTGTCCAGAAGGTAGAGCACCTTCTTGGAGCGTCGCAGCAACTCCCTTACCTGGGCGAGATCGTTCACCGCCAGGCCTTCGGCCACTAGCGTCTGGAAGCTTCGCTCCAGCTGTTCCGGGGTCTCGATACCAACCTCGATGCCGAAGTCCAGCACGTTGCCGGCGATGGCACAGACGGTCGCAGCCTCCAGCCGATCCTCCGCCTTTTCGATCAGCTTCAATGCTCTTGGATAGACCTTCTCCGCGGTCTCGTCGCTACGTCGCTTAAGCTCTTCGTATGGATCCTTTGAACCTGCGATGTCGTAGGCGGCACGATGCACATGCGTCGCCAAGGCAGCGGAGTTCATTCCCCTCTTGTAGTACATGTCAAGTATGGCCAGGGAAGCGATCATGGCCTCCTCCCCTCTGTCAGGGGCGACCAGTTGCACCTCGTACAACACGCGGTTCAACAAGCAGGGCACGCACTCCGGCGCAAAGCGCATGCCTTGCCGTACGGTCCCGGGTCACAATAACATTTCCCTTCTTCCTGGCCTCTAAGAAGCTTTATCTCCCCTCCAGTCGTTTTTCCCGACGGGAAAGGAATGATGGAGACAATCACCCTTAGGGTCGCCCGGGCCCAGCACCAGTCCGAGGTCGGATTTGGCAGAGCGCGCATCGACGCCAAGACGCGCAAGGAACTGAGCGTGGAGGTCGGCGACGTCATCGAGATCGTCGGCAAGCGCTCCACGGCGGCCAAGGTCTTCCGCGCGGCGCAGGAGGATGAGAGCAAGAGCATCATCCGCATCGACGGCATGATCCGCTCCAACGCGGGCGTTAGCATCGGTGAGAAGGTCTCGGTGACAAAGGCAGATCCTCAGCCAGCAATGAAGATCGTGGTCGCGCCGAAGATACCGCAAGGCAAGCACCTGCGCTTCGGAGCGGGGGTGGAGGAACTGTTCAAGAAAGGCCTGACCAATCGACCGTTGGTCAAGGGGGACGAGTTCTTCATCCCCAACATCGCGCTCATGGGCGGCTTCCTGCCCTTCGTGGTCATCAGCACCCAGCCGAACGGCGTGGTGCTGGTCGGAGAGCAGACAGAGCTCAACGTCAAGACCGAGGCCATGGAGGCCAAGGAGGCCGTCTCGCCCTCGGTCACATACGACGACGTCGGCGGTCTGGAAGAGCAGTTACAGCGGGTGCGGGAGATGATCGAGCTGCCTCTCAAGCATCCGGAGCTGTTCGACCGATTAGGCATCGACCCGCCCAAGGGAGTGCTGTTGTACGGACCTCCGGGAACGGGCAAGACGCTCATCGCGAAGGCGGTGGCCAACGAAGCGGGAGCGCAGTTCTTCTCCATCCAGGGGCCGGAGATCATCTCCAAGTACTATGGCCAGAGCGAGGAGAAGCTGAGAGAGAAGTTCGAGGAAGCGGAGAAGAATGCGCCTTCCATCATCTTCATCGATGAGATCGATTCTATCGCGCCCAAGAGGGAGGACGTGCACGGGGAGGTGGAGCGCCGAGTGGTGGCCCAACTGCTCACCCTCATGGACGGCATGGTGGGGAGAGGGCAGGTCATCGTCATCGGGGCGACGAACCGGGATGAGGCCATCGACCCGGCGCTGCGAAGGCCAGGGCGCTTCGATAGGGAGATCGAGATAGGTGTGCCGAGCAGGGAAGGGAGGAAGGAGATCCTGGAAATACACACCCGCGGCATGCCCCTGGCCGAGGATGTGTCCCTGGACGAGCTGGCTTCTGTTACTCACGGATTCGTGGGCGCGGACCTCATGGCCCTGGCGCGGGAATCGGCCATGAAGTGCCTTTCTCGATATGTCCCAGAGTTTGATCTGGGTAAGCCCATACCAGGGGAGATACTTGAGCGGGTCAGGGTGACGGCGAGCGACTTCTCCGATGCCCTGAGAGAGCTGGAGCCGAGCGCCATGCGCGAGGTGCTGGTGGAGATACCAAAGGTCGCCTGGGACGATGTTGGCGGTCTGGAAGACGTCAAGCGCCAACTGCGGGAGATGATTGAGATGCCTTTGGAGAACTCGGCCGCTTTCAAGCGCATGGGCATCCGGCCGGCCAGGGGAATACTTCTCTATGGTCCTCCGGGCACGGGCAAGACCCTGCTCGCCAAGGCCGTAGCCACCGAATCCAAGGCCAACTTCATTTCCATCAAGGGTCCGGAGATAATGAGCAAGTGGGTGGGTGAATCTGAGAAGGCGGTAAGGCAGGCGTTCAAGAAAGCCAAACAGGTCGCTCCGGCCATCGTCTTCCTGGACGAGATCGACGCCATCGCCCCCCGCAGGGGAGGAGGCTCGGACTCCAGCGTGACCGAGCGGGTGGTGAACCAGTTGCTCACATCCATGGATGGTCTGGAATCGTTGGGGAAGGTGACGGTCATCGCCGCCACGAACCGACCGGACCTTGTCGACCCGGCGCTTCTTCGGCCAGGCCGCTTCGACCGCCTGGTGCTCATCCCCGTGCCGGACGAGGGGGCGAGGCTCAGCATCTTGAGCGTGCACACCAAGGCCATGCCCATTCGCAATGTGGAGCTGAAGGAGCTGGCGGCCAAGACGGATGGCTTCGTGGGCGCGGACCTGGAGAATCTGTGCCGGGAGGCGGCCATGATCGCGCTGCGCGAGAATCGGGACGCGGACATAGTGGAGATGAGGCACTTCGAGGCCGCGCTCAAGATCATCACGCCCTCGGTGGACAAGAACATCATGAAGCAGTACGAGAGCATCGGCAAGGCGCTGGAGAAGGCCCGAGTCGGCAAAGATGAAATGGGCATGTACCGCTAGGCAGATCGCTCATCCGACCTGCTGATGGAGATCCTTCGGCTCTTATTCCCGGTCTCGCAAAAGCCAAAGCTTCTAAATACGGACAAACCATTCATAACTCCAACCAACCGACATGCTGGGGGGATCACTCTGATGAGGAAATTTATCACGGAATTGAAGGGCAAGACGGTGATGACGAACGATGGTCAGATCCTGGGAATGATCGAGAACTTCGTCGTGGACACGAGCTCGGGCGAGATACAACACGTCCTGGTCGTCCCGGCCGAGGAGATCGAGACCAGGCTGTTCCGCACCGATGCCCAGGGCCGCCTCATCCTGCCCTTCAGCGAGATGAACGCGGTGCGCGACGTCGTGGTCATGAACATCGTCCATTGATTCTCTTCGCCGGCCGAAAAGGCCGGCCCTCATTCTCCTTTCAAGATCATCCTGACCCGGGCACGGTTGTACTGCGCGTCTCGGAATTCCGGTCTTCTCTTGAGCGCCGCCTCGTACAGCTCGAGAGCGCGGGCGTTCTCCTTTCTCCTCTCTGCCATGATACCCATGCCGTTGAGCGCTTCCGCCCCGGGCTCAAGCTGCATCGCCGCTTCGAAGGATGTCTCCGCTCCCGGAAGATCGTCTCGCCCCAACTGGCACATACCCAGGTTGAGCAGGAACTGCGGCCGGCGATCGATAAGGACCGCTTCCTTCAAGCACCTATCGGCCTCATCGTACGCTCCCTGGAGATAATGCACGCAGCCCAGGTTGTTCCAGGCGTCGGAGTGCTGCGGTTCCGTCTCCACCGCCCGGTGCAGCACCCTTTCTGCCTCTTCCAGCTGCCCGCCGAATCTCAGGCCCACGCCCAGCGCGTTCATCAGGTGCGGGGAAGCGGGGAATCTGTCATTGAGAGATCGCAGCACCTCCACCGCGTCCGCGTGACGACGATAGCCTGCCAGGGCCAATGCCCGCGCCAAAGCGACGGCGTACACCTCCTCGCCTCTCTCTGGCAGATGCCGCAGCGCCGCCTCCGCCCGACCTAGATCAAGCTCGTTCAAGCAGCGGCGCACCATCACCTCGTTCGAGGGAGGTGCGTTGGCGAGCATGCGCAACGCCTCTTCCTTCCGACCAAGCTTGTAAGTCAGGGACTCAAGGTCCAGCAGCACCTCTTCCGTCCGCGCCCCTTCCAGCACTGCCGTGGTCAGCGAGGCAATCGCCTCTTCGATGCGCCCCATGTCCATGAGCACGCTCGCTTTCCGAACGAACGCCTCCGCGGCCCGGGGCTCGAAGGACATGCAACGGTCCGCTTCCCGCAGCGCTTCATCGTGTTCGCCTATCGCCTGCAGGAGAAGGGCCGAGTCCAGGTACTTGCGCACCAGGGTGTCCTCCTTGCTCATCGATGGTTCTTGCGGACGGAGCAGACCGGTGGCCTCCATGGCATCGTCCCGCTGCCGCACCGCCCCATCCAAGGAAGGGTCCAGGGTGGCGGAGACGCTGAAGCTCTTGGCCGCATCGTCTATCATGCCTGCGGCCCTTTGCGCTTCGCCCAGCCTGAGCCAGAGGTCCGCCCGCCGCCGCTCCACCTGCACCGCCTCCTTCCAGGCGTCCACCGCCTGGTTCAGGTGGCCCATCTCCTCCAACGCTGTTGCGCGATAGACCAAGGCCTGCACGTTGCCGGGATCTCGGACGGACACGCTCTCGAAGGACTCGAGCGCCTCCTTGCTCTTGCCCATGGAATGGAGCACGATGCCACGGTTGAGCTGCGCCTGCGGATCGTTGGGATAGAAACGCACCATGTCGTCCAGCACTTGGAGCGCCTCCGCCTTCCGGTTCATTGCGAAGAGGGTGGCCGCCTTGTTCAGCATGGCGGCGGGCATCCTCGGGAATTGCTTGAGCGCTTTCTCATAGGCCCCGAGCTCCTCCACGTTCCGACCCAGCTGGTCCAGGATGACGCCCAGCAAATACCAGGACCAGGCATCGTTGTCGCGGATGTTGATGGCCTGCCGGATGGCCTCCAAAGCAAGCTCGGTCTTCCCCAGCGCCAGGTAGGATTGGGCCCTCATCCTCCAGGCCAGGTCGTGCTCCGGCTTCAGCTCCAACGCCCGGTCCAGCTCGGAGAGCGCATCCTGGTAGCGTTCCTGTTTCATGGCGTCCTCGGCGGTCTGCATGAGGCCGTCGAAGCGTCCTATGGATGGCAGAAAGCGATTCCCTTCTTTCTCCAGGATCTTGCGGTCGATCTCCTTCAGCAGGGGGGCGGTGAGCTCGTACTTCTTGAGCAGGAGCAGGAGCTTCGAACGATCGGCCGCGGACACCTCCAACTTTCCAGCTTCCTGCTGTGCTTCCTCGTCCATGCGAGAAGTGACCATGAGAACCGGCAGCCTTCCCTCCAACATGGCTCGCTCCCGCACCAGCTTCAGCCCCGCGGTGGAGGCGTGCTCCGGTCGACGGGAGGCCATGATCAGGTATTTCGAATCCTCGCGCTCCGCCTCCAATACGGCGACCTCGTCGACCGTCACCGCTCCGGTGACCTTCAGCCCCATCTCCGAGACCAAGTGGACCATGAAGGAGCGAAAGGCATCCGCATCCAAATCGCGCAGCGCCTTGACTATCCGCGCATCGAACCTGCTCTCCATGCCCTCGTCCGGCGTCATCGGGCATCCTCCAGTCTCAGCTTGAGCGCCAACGCCCGGCGGTCCATGCGTTCGGTGGGCACCTTTGCCAGTTCCGCCAAAGCCTCATCTTTTCTGCCTAGAATCTCGAGGACCACGGCCCTCTTGATGATGAAAGGCATGTTCATAGGATCGCTGGCATCGGACATAGGCTCGAGCAGTCCCAGCGCCTCCTCTCCTTTGCCAGAGAAGAGGCGCAGCATGGCCAGGTCGGAATCGGCGATGGACGACAGCTCCGTCACCTGCCTTCCCCTGGCGTAGGCCTTCTCCGCCTCTCTTGTATGATAAATCAAGAAGTTCGACAGCCACTGGCCGTCCACCGGCAATGGGGCAGCGTTCTTCACGATCAGCGAATGGACATTACCGATCCTAAGGCTGGCCCGGCCCCAGGCCTGGCCGCTTCCCTCTCCGCCCTTGATGGAAGAGACCACGTTCCAGACCAGGGAGCGCTTCGGCAGTCGCTCGTCGCCCCAAAGATGCAGCCCGACCCCCGCCCCAGCCAGATACTTATCCACGAACGCTCCCAGAGCGATCTCGTCCTTCTTCTCGAGAAGCGAGCGCAGTCTCAAAGCCGGCTCCACCCCTCGCCCCAGCTCCACATCCTCGCCCGCCACCGGGCCGATGCGGATGATGAGCGAGCCCCGGTGGAAGAGCCTGGAATCGGCGGTCGGATCCTGCATTCTCGGGACGAGGGAGAGAGGATCGTCCAGCGAACCAAGGCATCTCGAGCACATGAGCACGCCCGGTCTCGTCTCCGCACCGCAGGCCACGCAAGCCAATCTTGAACCCCGGGAATAATATGCGGGCGCGATTAAGTAATTATCTGGCATCGAGGGGTTTGCTCATGTACGGGATGTCTCGCGAATAGCCCATCGCTTCGTAGTAGAGTCTCGCGCCCACGCCGCTGGTGACCTTTATTACCGAGCAGCCAGCGTCCTTAGCTCGGGATTCGGCCTCCGCCACCAGGTCCTTGCCGAAACCGCGATGTTGCCACCCTCCCGCTGGCTTTCCGAACTGCGCCATCTGCCCGAACACTTTGAGCTCTCGCAAGTGGGCTTCCTGGCCATCGGCGTTGATACGAAGCCTGGCGTAGCCGACCAGGTAGTCCTGCTCCGACAGCTCGAATGCGATAAAATGCTCCTTTCCCCCGGATGCCTGGTATTCCTCCACCCTCAGCTCCGCCTCGCCCATCCTTCCCGGTGGCACCCGGTTCAGCCCCACCTCACGGCAGCGGACGCAATGGCACCGGCGCCCTTCGGAACGCAACTTGGCCTTGGCGATCTCCCGCAGATGCGATTTGTCCACGCCCGCCTCAATCAGCTGCACCGGTATGTCCCGCTGGATGCGCTGAATGCGCACCCACTTCGGCACCAGGGCTTTCATCTCCGCCACCACCTCCGCCGCCTGGGCGGTGGTATATGGCACGTATTCGCCCTTGGTCCATCTGTCATAGAGAGGGGTGCCTTTGACCACTAGGGTGGGATAGATCTTGAGCATGTCCGGGCGGAACCGCTCGTCCTGGAAGATCAGCTGGAAGGACTCGATGTCTTTCTTCGCGTCTGAACCGGGAAGCCCTGGCATCAGGTGGTAGCAGACCTTCAGCCCGTGCTCCTTGGCCACGCGGGTCGCCTCCACCACCTCTTTCACTCCGTGCCCCCGGTCCACTCCGCGCAGTATCTCATCATCCAGTATCTGCACTCCGAACTCCACCCGCGTGGTGCCAAGGGACATGCAATGCTCTGCCATTTCCTCGACGAAGTAGTCTGGCCTCGTCTCCACTGTCATCCCGATGCAGCGGTGCGGCGCGTTCTCGTTCAGAGAGTGCGCCGCCGGCAGATCGAGCGAGTCCCTCTCGTTCAAAGCGTCGAAACAGCCCTTGACGAACCATTCCTGATAGTCCAGGGAGCGGGAGGTGAAGGTGCCTCCCATGACGATGAGGTCGATCTTGTCCGTAGCGTGGCCGATGGCCTCCAGCTGCTCGATACGCTTGCTCACCTGGCGGTTAGGTTCGAAGTGGTTGGCGATGGCCCTGCGCGCGGCTGGCTCCTTGCCAGTGTAGGATTGGGGGGAGCTGTTCTCCACTCCGCCCGGGCAATATGAGCAGCGGCCGTGAGGACAGGTGGCAGGGGAGGTCATCACCGCCACCACCGCCACCCCACTGAGCGTTCGCACCGGCTTGCGGCGCAATATCTCCTTGACCAGAGGCAGAAGCTCCGGCGATGCGCGCGCCAGCGTCTCGGAGTTGGGAGGGAGCGTCACAAGATGGAGTTCGCGGCAGAGCTCGATCTTCCTGCGCTGCAGCGACGCCTTGTCCTTGATCTCGCCCTTGGCTATCGCTTCCAAGAGCCGGTCGTGGAAGTCCACGTTCTCGCCATGCTCCCCTTGCTTATCATTCTGACGATGGAAGTGTCATGATGGACGTTCCTTGAACAGACCATAGGCCACGCCGAAGATGCTGAAGAGGAGGACGATGCCGCCCGCTGCTGCGACCGTCCCGTTTCCGAGGAGCAAGCCTATGATCCCGACGAGCAACGAGGCGATGGAGAGAAGTGCGTACCACTTCCATTCGTCCAGGCCAAGGTACTTTGCCAAGTCTCCACCGATTCATCCGATGTAGCCGTCGGCCTCTTTCTTCTTCTCCTTCTCCTTATCTTCCGGCTTGAAGGAGAGGACGTCGATCGCCAAGACCGTTAGGCATGGCAGGATCCTTACCATAGGCGACGGTCCGTCCTTCTCGGACTCGAGCTCCATGCTCAAAGCGGAATCGTTGCCGAATTGGGTGTAGCCTCTGAACACACCTACGGTGACAATTGGCTCCGGACCGCTTCCTCGACTTACGACCCTGTAGTGTGAGCCTTTGGTCAGAGTGATGATCTCCTCTCCGGACCCGGGTTTGGCCGAGGCCATCACTTCCCCCCCTCGATGATCTTCTGCAGATGGTCCACCGTCTTCCGGTAGGAGTCCATGGCCATCTCCACGTTGGCCTCGGTGAAGTTCCAGGCCTTTGACAAGTCTCCATAGCGAATGCGATAGCCTTTCTTGCGTTCGCCCCCCTTCTGCACGTCCACTTCCTCCAGGATGTCGATGCCCTTGAGCTTGTTCAGGTGCCGGTAGATGGTGGGCTTGGTGGTCCTCAGCTTGGCCGCCAGCTCTTCCACCGTCCATGCTCGTTTCAGGTTGCCCAGGAAGCATTCCACGAACAGCCGGTAGGGGATGCTCTCCTGCACGTTGTCCGCCTCGGTCTTCGGATCATAGCCCTTTGGCAGGTAGCCGATCATGACCAGGAACTGCAACGCCACATCGTCCGCGTCGTCCAGCGGAGTGAGCGGTGTACTGCTCACCACTTGGAGCTCGAACATATTATCGGCAGGATTGATGATTTTAAATCATATCTAGTTTTTTCTGTAGCAGGAGCATGCTAGATCGTCAGGCCTCGTCGGAAGCATGTTCGTTGCAGGGTACCTTTTCTGCTTCATGACTTAGCCTCAAAACATTAATTCGGTTTCCTTCGCCCAGTGAGCAGATCCCGAAGTGGGATTGACTTCAATGCCAATTGACACAGATTATTTGGTCTCCAGTCTGATGCACGGCGACGCACTCACGTAGGCTGCTTTCTCCCGAGCACCGGATTGGGAACGTTGGAACCAATGCCCGACCGACGGGAGAGCTCTTGGGTTGGATCGGGGCCCAACGGGATCTCGACTTGACGGAGACTCAGGCCTTTGGACCAAACACCGTTTGGGAACGCTTACCTGAGGCGGGCACTTCGAACGGTAATGTGTACAATTGGGACACATTTCTCCTAGTGAGGGAAAAGGCATTTATATCATGCCATCGTACAAAGGGCAAGGTGTACAGATGGAAAAGAACACCAAGATTGTCGCTGTAATCGCAGTCGTCGCCATCATCGTCGTCGCTGGAATCGGCGCAGTCCTCTTGTCTCAGCCGGAGGAAGAGGGAAGAAAGGTCATCTATTGGACCACCGTCGCGCCGATCAACCAGAAAGCAGCCTTGCAGGCAGGGACGATCGATGGAGCGGTCGGTTGGGAACCCTATTGTTCGGCTGCTATCTCAGATGGCACTGCGAATTCGGTGATCTGGTCCGGCCAAGTATGGCCCAACCATCCGTGCTGCGTTCTGATCGTGAAGAAGAGCTTTGTCGACAACAATCCAGCGAATCAGGATCTGGTCGCTAGGGTCGTCAGGGCGCATATGGATGCCACGGCTTGGATCCTGAAGACCATCCAAGAAGGCTCTGGAACGAACTATACGGCCATGCTGGCGACTGGGGCCCAGTTCGCGAATGTCAACACGACGGTGGTCCAGCAGGCGCTTGGTCACATGAAGTATGGAACCCAGATGACCGATTCTACCAAGGAAGGCCTCAAGAATTTCACCGTGGAATTCGCCGACCTAGGCCAAATAACGGGATTGGGTGGCTACTCCAATGTCACCAACTTCGTCAACGGGATCGTGAACACCTCGTACTTGACGAAGGCCTTAGAGGTAACCCCAAGCTCATCCACACTAGGATCAGTGAGGCTTGGCTACCTGAATGGCGACCTGCACCAATTTGCCAGGGTTATCGCCATGAACGCCTCTCTGTGGGGTGGCGAGACCTTGTTCGAGAGGTACGGCATTGACGTGTCCGGAAGCGCGGCCCCATTTGCGGCGGGAGGCGCGGTCATGGATGCGGTGGCAGCCAACCAGATTGACATGGGCTATCTTGGGTCACCGCCGACCATCCTGAAACGCATAAACGTCGGTACCCAGATTGAGATCGTTTCGCTGGTCAACATGGAGGGCTCAGCCATGGTGGCAAGGGCTCCGCTCACAACCTTGGCAGACCTCAACGGCAAGCTGGTCGCGACTCCAGGTCCGACCTCGATACAGCACCTATTACTGCTGTACTATGCAACCCAGAACGGTTACCAGGTGAAGCTGATGGGGACCTAAACGCCGACAAACCCTTTTTTATCCTTTACTTTCATTCGGTGAGAGATGGTGAGAGCTAGCGGCAAGGTACTGGGATTAATATCCAGGGATAGGCTGATAGCTGATTCGAAGACCGTCCTCATCACCATCGCCTCTTTGATCGCCTTCATTGCGGCCTGGTTCGCTATTTCCATCTACTCCAACCTGGCCTACATCCCACCTCCCGACAAGGTGGCGGTGGCCTTCTTCAATTCCTTCACGCACGAGGACATATCCCTGGGCACGACCATGTGGGACAACACCTTCGCTTCCCTGGGAAGGTTCGGCATAGGGTTCGTGATGGCATTCCTTCTGGCATTGCCATTGGGCCTGGTCATGGGCTATTTCAAACTGGCCCAGTTGTTCATCAATCCCATCGTGGAGGTCTTTCGGCCCATCCCACCGATAGCCTGGGTGCCAGTATTCCTCCTGATCTTCGGCCTGTTCTGGGGACCGGTCGTGGTCATCTTCCTGGGCGTGCTGTTCCCCCTTCTCTCGAACATCGTTTTCGGAGTGAAGTCGGTGGACAAGCCCTTGATCGACGCCGCGAAGACCATGGGGGCCAATCGTCTCCAGCTGTTCACCAAGGTAATTCTTCCCTATACCATCCCGTTCATCATGGCTGGCATCACCATCGGCCTCGGGATCGGATGGATGTGCATCGTGGCCGCGGAAATGATCGGGGCCGTCGGCGGGGGCATAGGATTTTACATCAATTTCATGAAGGACATCGGTAGGTTCGACTACATGTACGCGGGCATGGTGATGATTGCCTTGCTCGGTCTGGTAACGGTAGGGGCGAGCCGCTATGTCGAGAACAAGCTCAACCGCAGGATGGGTGTGAAGTGACGCTCAAGATCACCAATCTGGTCAAGAAATTCCCCAAAGAAGAAGGAGAATTAGTGGCGATAGAGGATTTCAACCTGGAGATCAAGGATAGGGAATTCGTCTGCGTGTTGGGGCCGTCAGGCTGCGGCAAGACCACCTTGCTTCGAATTGTTGCGGGTCTTGAAACGAAGACATCGGGGTCCTTGCAGCTCGATGGCAGGGAGATCATGGGACCTGGATCGGAAAGAGGCGTGGTCTTCCAGGAATTTGCTCTCTTTCCCTGGAGAACGGTGCGTCACAATATCGAGTTCGGGCTGGAGATCAGGAAGATGCCGAACGCGGAAAAGAAGCGCATCTCGGACGAATATATTACGTTGGTTGGATTGAAAGGATTTGAAGACTCTCATCCACACGAATTATCTGGCGGCATGAAGCAAAGAGTCGGAATCGCACGCGCTCTGGCCAATGACCCCAAGGTCCTGCTTATGGATGAACCGTTCGGAGCCCTGGACGCCCAGACACGCAATCTGATGCAGAAGGAATTGCTGCGTATCTGGAAGGAAACGAAGAAGACCGTGATCTTCATCACCCATTCCGTAGATGAGGCCTGCTTCTTGGCGGACCGCCTCGTCATCATGACCGCGCGACCTGGAACGATCAAAGAAGTATTCCCCATCACCTGGGAACGGCCGCGGGATCGGGCCTCAGTCGAATTCGCGGCGCTGCGAAAGAGAATACTAGCTGAGCTGGAAAGCGAGGTCGTTTCCAATCCGCAGAAGACCTAGAGCGCCTTCTTCGCCGCGATTTCGATCGCCCTGAGCACCGAGTCTCGAGGGATGACCACCGATACCGGTATGGTCAGTATCTTCTCAATCGTCGGAGCGATGATTGGCGCGCACACCACCGCCAACGCTCCATCGCGCTCCGCCAGCACTGCGGCGATTATCGCTTCCTCCATGGTCTGCGCCGGGTACTCCTTGACGCGCAGGGTCTTGTCACCCACTTGCACGATGCGTTCCTCGATGCGGTTGAGCACGCCCCGGGCGGCGATGATGGCCACGAACGGTCCTTGGGGGGTCTTCTCTATCTGGCGCACCGCGCGCATGACGCTCCTCACCGTGCGCAGATTGGGCTCTCTCCGCTCCTGCAGGATCTTGTATATGGTGCTTGGCGAGATGCCTGTCTTGGAACAGAACCCGTTCACGCTCATCTCCAGATCCTGGCTGAGCACTTTCCGCAACGCATCCCCGAACCCGTCCGGCCCGCGCATGATGCCGGCGATCAGTTCGTCCACCAGCGACATCCTACTCCACCTCCTTTCGCACCAGCTTGGCGGCGTTGGTGCCGGCGATGCAACCCTGCCCCACCGCCCTGGCCAGCTGCCATGGTTGCCCGGTGACGTCCCCGCAGGCGAATAGCCCCTGGACCTCCGTTTCCATGTTCTCGTTGACCTTGATCGTGCCCGACGGGTCTGGAATGATGCCCAGCTCCAACGCCAGGTCTGCTGCGCCCTTGGCCCCCAGCTCAATGAACACACCATCCACCTCCAGCTTCCGACCGTCCTTGAGCTCTAGGCCCTTGACCACCTCATCACCCATGATCTTGGAGGGCCATGAGGGAGCGAGCAACTGCACTTTGGTTCGGCGGACCTTCTCTAGCAGCTGCTCCGCCACGTTCACCTCCTTGAATATCCAGTGCACCTGGGACGCATATTCCGTGAGCAGGATGGCGGAGGCAGCGGCCGTACTCTCATCCCCTATCACCGCTACCTTCTTTCCACGGAAGAAGCCGGCGTCGCAGGCGGCGCAGTAGCTCACCCCCTTTCCCAAGAACTCCTTCTCCCCTTCCACGTTCAACTTGATGCGCGAGATGCCGGGAGCGAGTATGAGCGCCTTAGCCTTCAGCTCCAGATCGTGGTCAGTGGAAGTGACGAACCAATCCTCTGCTTTCTCGGCTTTGAGCACATCTTGCTCGAACAACTGCGCCCCGAAGCGCTTGGCCTGCTCTACGCCCGTGGCCAGGAGCTGAGCGCCATCGGTCTTCTGCACGCCGAAATAGTTTTCGATGTGCCCCTTGTTCAGACCGCTCTTGTTCGGATGACCTACCACCGCCACCTTCACCTTCTTCCTGGCCGCGTGTATCGCCGCCTGGAGACCGGCCGGACCGCACCCGATGATCATGACCTCGAAATCCATCGTTCCACCTGTTAGGCAATCTGCCTATCGAGGTAATATTTGTATTCCTGGGACAATTGAAAGGAGCCAATCGTGCACTCGTAGCGCCGAGATTGCACGATCCTCGGTTCTCATTGCACGTTTGGCATTTGCTCTGGCGGCTGGAAGCATTGCCAGGAGAGTGTTTTCGAGAGGCGGTCTGAACGCGCCGGCTCTCACATGTGCTTCTTGATCCTAGCAGCCAGCGGCTCTTTGGGATAAGCCCCAACGATCGTTTCCGCCAACTTCCCGCCCTTGAAGACCAGGATCGTCGGGATGGCAGAGATGCGGTACTTGCCCGGGATATCAGCGTTCTCGTCCGTGTTCAGCTTTCCGAAGACCACCTTGCCCGTCCATTCCTTGGCCAGGGCGTCGACCACCGGCGCGACCATGCGACAGGGACCGCACCAAGGCGCCCAGCAGTCCACCACCACTATCGGATACTTGGCCACGAAGGCATCGAAATCGGCATCGCTCAGCTTGACTGGCTCGGACGGCCAATTGGTCGTTCCAGCATTCTTGAGGTCTTCCATCTTCTTCCTCCTTATCGCTTCCAGATCGTCGTCCATCAGTTCACCGTTCTCGGTTGTGCTGCTATTAGGCAAAACCGATTCCTCTCCACCGATATATACCTTTCTTTTTTCCCCCTCGCCGGCCGAGAAAGGGAGGTGAACTTCCTGACCGGAGGACAATGACCGACGAATGGAAGGAGGATGTGGCTTCCCGAAGGCTTTAAAAGAAAACATCTCCATCTCCGACATCGGTGATGGCCTTATGATGGAGGAAGCCTCTGAACTCATAGGATTGCAGGTGTACACGCCGAACGGCGTCTTCTTGGGAAACGTGAACAACCTCGTGATCGACCTGGAGAACAAGAAGGTCGATGGACTGTTCGTCAGCGAGACCAACCCGCTGCTGGTGGAGGACTCCAAGGCCGTCAATGTGCCCTTCCGCTGGATCCAGGCGGTGGGCGACATAGTCCTTCTGAAATACTTCCCGAAGCGGGTCACCACGCGCAAGGGCGCGGCCCCGGCGGCGTCCAAAAAGTAGAGCGTGCGGGCAAAACGCCTTTCATTATGTCTATCTACGTCGACCCCACGGCCATCATCATAGGGGAAGTGCAGCTTGCGGACGGAGTGAGCATCTGGCCCTACGCCGTGCTGCGAGGGGACGAGGAACGCATCCAAGTGGGGGAAGGCACCAATGTCCAAGACCACGTCATGCTGCACGTCGGTCCAGGTGCCCCGACCATCATAGGAAGGAATTGCACCATCGGGCATGGGGCGGTGATCAATGGGGCGATCATCGGCGACCATTGCATCATCGGCATGAACTCCTCCATACTGGACGGAGCGAAGGTGGGGGAGGAGTGCATCATCGGCGCGAACGCGGTCATCACGAACAAGATGGACATTCCGCCGCGATCCGTGGTGGTCGGGGTACCGGGCAAGGTCATCCGTTCCGATGACAAGAGCATCCTCGCCCGGGCGGTGGAGAGCGCCCGCAACTACCAGAAGCTCAGGGACGAGTACCTGGCTGGCCGGCATAGGCGGCGCACGGACCTGTGATCTCCGGCCTCTTTCGCAGATGCTTGACGACCTCGTCCACGTCGACGCCGCAGGCCTTGCTGAGCTCCGAATGCATCGTCTTCATTCTCTTCGCCGTGGCATCATGTCCGCGGCGCAGCATCTCCTCTTCCGCTTCGGCCAAGGTCAGCATGCCGCTCGGTCCTTTGACGAGGTTGTCAGCGTGGCAGATGATCTTCTCCTCCAATGTCTCAGGCATGTAGTCCCCATCCGGCAGGCCCAGTGCCTTCGCCTCCTCCCTGGTGAACCCGGCGGCAATGTGCCTTTGGATGACCTTGATTAGTCGTTCGGGCAGCTCGTGCTGGCGGGCGATGCGCACTCCCTCCACCACGTGGAAAATGCCCTGGGTCTTGCCCCGGCCGATGTCATGAAGCAAGGCACCCGCCTTCACCAGAGCGAGGTCCGCTCCGCTCCTCCTTGCCAGCTCCACTGCGATCAAGCGCACCGTGCATACGTGCTGGATGATGTTGGGTCGACAGCCCTCCTCCTGCAGGATGCGGACGCACTCCTTCTCGTCAGGCATCGCGTTCGACAACCCGCTTCCCCCTCTCGCATGGCAGCACCGTGAGCTTGCCTTTGAAATCCTGATGTAATCCCTCGCCCTCGCACAGACGGTCCAAGAAGATGGCTAGAGCGGCCACCTCCGAATGCGGCTGGTTGCCCACGGCCACATTGAAGTCCGCTTCCTGGTAGACCTCTGGAGGGACCTTCTCCGCTCCGACCACGATGAGCATCTTCTCCGCCGAGCGCAGCTTGATCCTCGGCAAGGCATCGTCCAGGTGCACACCGTACATGGTCAGATGCACCTTGGTGCCCTGGAATTCGTGCAGCAACGTGCGCCACTTGACGCCCGTGGTGATCTCGAACTCTCCTCCGAAACGCGAGGCGACGTCTCGCACACTCTTCTCCAGCTCCATGTCCTTCGTAGAAACGTAGATGCCTTTGACGCCGAGCGCTCTTGCCGTCAGAGCCACATGCGTGCTGATGCGCTTGTCCCGGGCCGGACGATGGCCGAGCCTGAGCACGTAGACCTCTTGCATGAAGCCGCCTCAATCCTTCAGGCGCTCGATCCTGTGCCCTCGGAAATCGAGCTTGATAGAACGTTTCGCCAAGGACCTGAGCATGGTGGAGGTTATCCCAAGCTTCTCGGCCACGTCGCCGGAGAACTTGCCCTCCGTTCCCACGAACTGAATGATCTTCTTCTCCATGGCGTTGAACTCCTTGTCCGGCATCATGGCTACCGAGAGCACGTCCGATATTTCGTACACCGGCCAAGAGGCGTTGATGTGGAATGAGTTATAGTATGTGTGGTAGGCTTTCTCGGGATAATTGCCGCCGGTGGATTGCCACTTGGCCTCGACGAGCTTCATCTTCTCGAAGAACAGGATCGCATCCTTGCCTTCGTCGCCGTACTTGTCTTCGAGCTCCTTGGCGGTGCGCCACTCCAAGGTGACCTCCTTAAGCACCTCGCGCTTCACCCTGGTGTCAACGGCCCTTAACATCGGAACAAGCTCAGAGGGCTCGTTGATGACTTTTATCCTGTTCATGTATTGCCACTAATTGGTCTGCGATACTATAAAAGCCTTTGAGGCTTGGAGGGAATCAACACGAAATTCGTAACGATTGTGCATGGCATTGCAGCATCGAGGGTTGGATCGAGCTTCAGATAGAAAGGTTATTAACATCTCTTCACTTTTCCTAGCTGAAATGAAAGTCGTTCACCAGTGCTGGGTGTGTGGAAAACGACACAAGACCTTGGAGGCCGCCGAGAAGTGCCACAACGGGCCGGTGCAGTCCATCGAGACCAAGATCAAGCGCGACGTGTATCGCGCTCCCTGGGGCAATGCCTTCAGGAAAGAGAAGCAGTGATCCAGTAGACCGCTGCCATCCCGAGGAGGGGCGGGACGATCATGAGGAAATCGTCGTCCACCTGGCGCCAACGCATCTTTTCCAGTTCAATGGCAAGGGCAGTGGCCACGATCGCAGCCAGGACCGCTCGATAATCGAGCCCTATCAAGTACGCTAGGGCGGCGAGCACGATCACGAAGTAGAGGAGCGTCGGCAACAATGGATACATCTTGCTCTTGTACCCGCGCAGCTCTCCGATCAGAGGGTCGATGAATCCCATGCCCAAGAGGGCCGGAGCGGCCAGCTCCAAAGGGAAGAAAAGGAAAGTGAGAACGAGCGCGATAGCGCTCCAGGCCGCGGCGGACATGCGCCGATATTCGTACTCTCGCATGCCGACGATGTGCCACTTGCGCTTCAGCCTGATAGCCTCGAATATGAGCACGATCACCAGGAGTAGGACGAGCACTACCCTCTTGTCCAAGTTGGTGCGCCAGAGCGGGTCTGGAATCCAGTAGTACACCAGGAAGAGCGGCGTGCACGTGTGCACCAAACGACGGAGCACGTGCCCATGGTCCATACGCTCGCATAGATATCGAATTACTAATAGCTAGCGAACGGCTGGCCGTACGGACGATTACCGGGCTAGGCGAACCCGCTCCCCAGCCACTTCTTGTCCAGAGAGCGGTAGAAGATCAGCGTCGTGCTGAGCAGAGCGAAGCACACCAACCCGATGCCCAACGCTGCGAAGAGCGGGTCCCGGTCCAAGCTGAACGACAGTATGGTGATGCTCAGGTCCGGTAGGATGGAGACGGCGGCGAAGCGGGACATGATGCCGGGATTGAAGAGCACGGAGTTCGGGCTCAGCCCAGTCAGATAGGCAGTGGCGATGACCGAATAGGCGCTGGTGATGTACAGCACTGGAAGGGCTATCCAAAGCAGCCTCGTCTCCGAATTGGCGAAGGCGATGATGAGCACGAACGCGGTCGAGATTATGGTGGTCAGGATGAAGAAGGAGATGAGCTTGGTGCGGATGAGCTGCGGCACGCTGACCGGCAGCGTCTCGTAATAATCGAGCGCATCCAGGTTGGTGAGCCAGGAGTAGAACATGACCCCGAACGAGCCGACCATGGCAGCGTAGAAGACAGCATTGAAGCCGATCGGTATGCGCAGGCCGTGGTTCACATACCAGGTCGTGAAACCGAGAAATACCAATGGTGCGACGTAGGCGAGCAACATCTTGCTCAGCGCTCCGCTACGAGCCATATCCAAGAAATCCTTGGCCAGGAGCGACCGATGAGAGCGGGCCCATCCAACCCGTTCGTAGTAGGCGGCGTAACGTTCGCGAACCTTCTGCTCGACGGTCGGGGGGGTGGTGGAGACTAGCGCAATGGCTAGGGCGCTCATCGCCACCACCAGCAAGATGCTCTCCACAGCGTAATTGAAGGCGACCTGCCAGTCTTGTCCAAGAGGCGGAACGGAGTTCTGGAATGCCAGAGAAGGAAGCACTGCATCCAGGGGATACAGATGCAGAATGCCATAGCCACCGAGCAAGGCGATGAAACCGCCCATGATGACCAGGAAGGCGATGCGGGAGCGGATGTAGATCACCGACACCAGGAAGGAGAAGGAGATGCCCAGCATGAACGACAGCAGCACGGTCAAAGATACGAGAGCGATCGAGCTCAAGTGATAGCTGACCACCAGGCTGGCTGCCAGCACCCCCAATACGCCCGGAATGATGATGAGGACGACGTAGAAGATGACGTCCCGGACGTAGAGGGAGGCGAACGCCCTCCGGAACGTGAAAGGCAGCAGGAAAGGCATCGCCACCAGGAAGTTCGCCCGCCCCGTCCTCCTTTCCAGGTAGGTCTGGCCTAGGAAGCCGAACGCCCCGACGCTCATGCCGTAAACGAAGACGCCGCCGTTGACGAACAGCAACATCTCGTTCAGGCGGATGCTTGGCTCCATGATCGGCATGGTGGAGGCCAGGAAGAAAGCGATGAGCAGGACGTAGAGGGGTAAGGTGAAGAACACCCTGGCCGAGGAATAGCTGACGTGCAGTCGGTACTCCTCCCGAAGCATGAACCTAAGCAGGTCGAGCATCCTCTCCCCCGACCAGGCGCATGAAGAGCGCTTCCAGGTCCTCTCCCCGAGCGCGCATCGAGCCCATGTCCTCCTTCGCTACCAATCGTCCCCGATGCAAGATGATCACGTCCTGGCAGAGGCGCTGCGCGATCTCCAGGATGTGCGAGTTGAGGAAGATGGTCCTCCCCTCTTCCCGAAGTCCTTGCAGATACTCCCTCAGCTTCCTCTGGTAGATGGGGTCGAGGTTGATGAACGGCTCGTCCAGGAAGAGGAGCTTGGGCTCGTGGATGAAGGCGCTGGCCAGCATGACCTTCTGCCTCATCCCCTTGGACAGATCTCGACAGAGGGTGCCCCGGGCCTCCTGCAGTTCGAAGAAGTCCAGCCAGCGTTCGACCTTCTTGTCCAGGTTGTCCAACTCGCGCACCTTGCCCGCGAACCAAAGGAACTCGGAGGCGGTGAGATATGAGGGAGGGCTCTCCACCTCGGGAACGATGCCCACGTTCCGCTTGATCTCGATCCCTTGCGTGGCGCAGTCCAGGCCGAGGACGATCGCCCGTCCGGAGGTCGGCCGGATCTGCCCGGTGAGAATGCGCAGCAAGGTGCTCTTCCCCGCCCCGTTAGGACCGAAGCAGCCGAAGAACGACCCCTCCCTGACCTGGAAGCTGACGCCGGCCAAGGCCCGCTTCGATCCATAGTCCTTGGTCAGCATTTCCACCGCGATGACGTCCATCTGACGGTTGCATGGAGGAAACGCTACTTAACCCCTGCCACGGACCACCCAGAGGTCTGGACGAGCCCCGTCCGTCCTCGGCCAACGACCCTTTCGGTCAAATGGCCATGCCAATTGCAGGCTAGTTCCGCCAACATATATATCGCACCGGGGAGTTGCGCTTGCGGAAGGATTGTTCATGCGGGCGGCAGTGCTCCTGGACCTGGATGAGGTTAGCTTTCTCGAGCCGAACTATGAGCGTCTGGCGGACGACAGCTTCACCGGCATGCTGGTAGGCATGAAGGCCACCGAGGCCAGGCTGCTCATCAGCGAGGACGAATGGCCTCTGGCCCTGGCGCTCAAAAACGGCAAGGAGTGGAAGTGCGGCAGCTTCATCCTGCGCAAACCGAACGAGGCGGTGGTGGAGAAGGTGGAGGAGCTTGATGGCGAGCTCTTCCAGGAAGAAAGGGTGGAGTGGGAAGCTGCGGTCAGGGAGTACTACTCGCTGCAGATCGCCAAGCAGGTGCCTCCCTCGGTGGAGGATTTCAATCCCAGGCGGGCAGAGAGCATCGCTAGCTTGCTGAAGGAGCGCTGGGGAGAAGTGGAGGGGAAGGTGTGCGTGGACGCCTGCTGCGGTTCAGGAGCTGGTTCCACTGCCCTTAGGAGCATGGGCATGATACCACTGTCCTACGACAACGACCCTGGACTGATCTCTCTGGGTCTTCGCTCAGGCCGTTTGCTGCCGGAGGAAACGGTCTGCATCGATGGCATGAAGGTCAGCCGACTGCTCAAGCCGGTGCATTTCGGCGTTCTGCTCATGGCGGGCGAGATCGGACCGCACAACCAGCTCATCTGGAGGATACTGGTGAACGAGGCCCTGGAGCTCACGGAGAACACCGTGCTCACCGTGGGAACGGAGAAGGAAGCGAGGTTGCTGGAGCAGTGGGCACGGGCCAAGGGACGTCGGACCGAGGTGCTCGAGAACACCCGCGAGGCGTTCTATGACAACTGGGTATGCGACGCCCGCAGGGTCTGAATGGACGACCTTCGTTCAAATCTTCTTGAGCCGGGGCATATCGCTTGAGGGCACATTGCTTTTCCAACAAGAGCCAGGTATCAACATATCCCACGATGGCCAGGTGGCGAGCGGCAGCAACGGTTTTAAAAGCACAATGTTATCACGTAGCTAGGACGACATTCGTCATCAAGGTGGTCCTATGAAGGGGAGCAGCGCATTGACAAGCAAGCTCGAGAGCGAGATAGAGCTGCTCGAGCGTCACGTCACCATGCTCAAGGTCATCAAGGAGCACGAGCCGATCGGCATCATCAGCCTTTCCCAGGTCACGAGCATCGAGCAGCACAAAGTGCGATACTCACTGCGGATCCTGGAGCATGAAGGCCTGATCGCACCCTCGCCCAAAGGAGCGGTGACAACGGAAAAAGCCAAATTGTTCTTCAACGACCTCAGGGTGATCCTGGACGGGATGGACAAGAAGGTGAAGACCATCCGGGAGAACCTGGACAACCCTGCTGTCCTGAAGGAAAATCATTAATAGACGGCGGCTGTTCTAGTCGCCCGACGCCGTCGTAGCTCAGTCGGTAGAGCGTGTGACTGTTATTCTCCCTGAACCGGGGGGAGCGGTCATCACAAGGTCAGCGGTTCGATCCCGCTCGACGGCGCCTCCTTCTCACCCTCGGTTCATTGCTGCACGCTGATCGGCCTGTCCTCCGAGCGCACCATGGTCAGCAACATCTTGAACTGACTCAAGGCCCGGAGCGCGTGTGGATGGTTCGCCGGCATGATGATCATCTCGCCCTCTTTGAGAATGAACGGCGAGCCATCGATCCTTATCTCCACCTCGCCGTCGAGGACGTGCACCATAGCGTCGAAGGGAGCGGCGTGCTCGCTCAGCCCCTCTCCCTCATCGAACGCGAAAAGGGTCACCGTGCCAGCCTTCTTGTCGATGAGAGTACGCGAAACGATGGCCCCTTCCTGATATGCCAGCAGATCCCTCATCGTCAACTGCTTGCCGACGATGTCCCCCTTCTCCTTCTTGGTCACAGGCATTGTTTCACCAGGGAAGACATATAGCCCAACACACAAGAAGAATTATCTTCGTGCGTCGGGGCTAGCCGAATGTGTAGGCATAGCACTTGAGGCCTGCTGAACTCGTCACCAGTCTCAACTCGTGCATCTCCACTTCCTTTCCCATCACGATGCGGAACATGTCCTGACGGTCGATAATCAGAAGTGGTCGCTCTCCATCGAATTTCACATCCGGACCGGCCAGGGACCTAGGCAGGGGTTTGTCATCCAGCATGATCTCTACCTCCCCCTTGTTCTCCGCGGTCATGACCAGGTTGACCTCCCTGGCCTGGTATTTCAGGAGGATGTGGCCTTTCTGCTCGCCCTCATGCTCCAGATACTCTTCGGCCTGCTTCCACTGCCCGTCCAGATAGATGACACCCAGTTGGTGCGTCTTGTCCTGATCGTGGTAGGCGCAGCGGCCGTTGGCATCACAGTCCGCGGGATTGCCCATGCCCGTATTCCTCAAGAAGCCGGAGTATGTCTCCGAGGTGACGGGATCGAGAAGGCGCACCTCCTCCTCGTGCGGACCAGCATCCAGCTCGATCGGATGACCAGCTTGTCTGAGCAGCAGCGCTATCCATTCCTCGATCTCCTGTTCCCCTCCCTCCCCCGCTCGGAAGTGGCGGATGTAGCCATCCTTGTCGATGAAGAACTGTGCCGGCCAGTAGCGATTGCCGAAGGCGTTCCAGATCTCGTAGTCGTTGTCGACCGCGATGGGATACTCGAGGCCGTGGCGCTTGATGGCATCCTCGATGTTCTTGGCCTCCTTCTCGAACACGAACTCCGGCGTCTGAACGCCGATGAGCACGAACCCCTTGTCCTTGAGCTGGGACCAGAGGTAGCGCATGTGGGGGAAGGTGCGCACGCAGTTCACGCAGCTATAGGTCAGGAAGTCGATCATGACCACCTTGCCCCTGAGGCCCTTCCAGCTCAGAGGGGGAGAATTGAACCACCTGGTCGCGCGAAGCTCCGGCGCCCTCACTTTCGAGAGAAGAGGCGACATGAGAGCAATGAGGCAGCCCGGGGGTAATGAGATTTGCGCGTGCTTGTTCTGTAGCAACTGGGGATATGGATCAGGCGAAGAAGCCCGTGACCTTGACCCCTTTCGCCCGCACCAGGAACGTGGCTTCGCGCATGCGTTCCATGTCCTCCTTGACCACGTGCAGGTGCCTTTCTCCCACCACCTCGAGGACGCTCTGCTTTCCTTTGTAGGAGAGGTCGTCACCGGCTGAGGATCTGGGCACAGGCTTCCCGTCCAGAAGCACTCTTACCTGCACCGGTTTCTCCGCGATGATGCCTATGGCGAGGGACCTTCCTTCGTAGCGCAGGCTGATGGCATCCTCCTCTTCGCTGGTGTGCTCAGCGGAATCCTCGCCCACGTACCAGTCGCCCTCCAATGCCATCTCGCCCAAGCCGGGACGGAGGTCGGCCTCGATGTCCGCCTGGCCAAGAAGGAAGAGGATGTCCTTCTCGATCTCTTCGGCGGCCTTGTCCCCCGCGTGAGTGGAGCGGACCTTGCCCTCCCCGTCCACAAAATGCATCTGCCCCCAGAACTGGTTCCTGAACCCGTTCCATATCTTCATCTCGTTGTCCAAGGCCACCGGGAACTCGATCTCCAGGCCTTTAAGCGCTCTCTGCACGAACTCCTTCTCTTCATCGCGCTCGTATTTCGGCATGTGCACGCCGATGATCTGCAGCTTGCCTTGCAGCTTGCGATGCAGGTAGCGCAGATGTGGCACTTCCGTCAGGGCTGATGGTTCGCCGATGGAGAAGAAGTAGACCAGACACACCTTGCCCTTCAGCTCTTCGGGCTTGATCGGCTTGGAGTTGAACCAGGTGTCGCTCTCGATCTTCGGTGCCTCGAAGACATCCAGGGGGCGCATGAGAAGGTGAGGCGAGCGGTTCATAATCAATGTTGTCTTTGGCTCTTGTCACTTGGCCATTGATTCCACGATCCTGGACCAACAGAGAAGCGATAATACGATAGAAGCTGCAAATGATTTCAATATCATGCATAGGTCTACGGCAAATGTGTTCAGGTGATCGAGAGGAGAGAACGAGAATGCCGATAGTGAGAGCCAATGGGATCGTGCTGAAGTATGAGATCAAGGGCCGGGGCGAGCCGCTCGTCCTCATATCTGGCCTGGGGTCGGACATGACGCCGTGGGGGCTTCAGGTGGCCGAGTTCGCCTATGATAATTTCGTGATCAGCTTCGACAATCGCGGGGTGGGAGGGAGCGATGCTCCGGACGGACCTTATTCCGTGGAGATGCTTGCCCAGGACACCCTCGCCCTCATGGATGTGCTGGGAGTGGAGCAGGCCCACGTCCTCGGAACATCCCTAGGAGGGATGGTGGGCCTGGAGATGGCCGTCAGCCGACCGAACCGGGTCCGCAGCC
The DNA here is from genome assembly GCA_026394375.1 of Methanomassiliicoccales archaeon. Classification (NCBI taxonomy): domain Archaea; kingdom Methanobacteriati; phylum Thermoplasmatota; class Thermoplasmata; order Methanomassiliicoccales; species Methanomassiliicoccales archaeon. The sequence goes on along the minus strand of JAPKYJ010000015.1, from coordinate 3,910 downwards.
TGACGTTGGCCGCCACCTCGGCCCGCATGACACAGCGGGAGAGGTTCGTCATGGAGACCGCTCTGAGCGCAGCCGCGAAAGGCGTGGACCCGGAGACGATCACCAGGTTCCTCCTCCCCTGGACCTATTCGGATCGCATGCTCATGGGGGGCAAGCGGCTGGAAGGCCTGGTGAAGGCACGTGCCGTCAGGGCCAGGCAGCAGTCGTTCCAGGCCCTGGCCAGCCAGTTTGCCGCCTGCTCTTCCTACGACGGAGCGAAAACGCTCGGGAAGGTTAGGGCGCCGACATTGGTGATCGCAGGCAAGCACGACCTTCTCACGCCCATTTATTGCTCTGAAGAGCTCGTGCATGGAATAGCTGGAGCCCGCCTCGAGATACTGGAAGGGGGACACGGCCTGAACTCCGAGGCACCGGAAGCCTTCAATCCAGCAGTGATGCGTTTCCTCAGGGAAGTCGACGGACGGAGCTAAGAGAGACCCGATGAAGGTCGACGTTGTGCCATGCCTCACGAGCCTAGGCTCGACACCAGCTGGTCCACTCCCTTTAACGCCCTTCTTCCTCGGTGCGTGATGGAGTACGCCCTTGTTCCCCTGTTCAAGGAGATGTATCCCGCCTCCTTGAGGCTGCGGACGTGGAACTGGAGGTGCCCGGTACGCATCTTCAGACGACGCGCGATCTCGGACAGCGAAAGTTGCTGCTCGGCGAGCATGCGCAGAATGGTCAGGCGCCAGGCGTTGGACAGTGGTCCGAGCGCCCTCTCGATTTCCTCCGGGGTGCCTTCCCCCTTCCGGCCAAGATGAGAGGAACCTCCTTCTCCCGTCCCGAGCTGCTCCCTCAGACGAGCATAGATGTCCAATATGACCGTCATCCTCTCCACGGTTCCCACGGCGGCGGAATTGCATGCGCCGTCACGGCAAGGCGATACGTCGCCACAGAGCATGCCCCTCGTACCTTCGAGCTTGGTCTGGGCCGATGCTAGATCGTCGTCTTCCAGATCATCGATGACCCCGTCCACGACCTCCGCCGTCTTGGCGATGCAGGCCGACCGGTTCTCGCAGGAGGATGATCGCTGGACATCGAGCATATCGGAATCGAACGACCTTCTGCCTTCCACCCCCAGGGCGCTGCGCAGCTCGTCGACGAAGACCATCTTGAAGTCCTCGTATCTCAGGCTGACCAGCCGCTGGTTGATCTCTCCCAGATCGTCCCGCAGAGAACGCAGCTCGCTCAGTATCGGATCGCTCTTCATGTGTTGTATAGAAAAATATGCATTACCAATATTTATGTATTTCTTGTTCTCCTACTGCTTACTAGGTGAAACAATGGTCGCAATGCCTGATGAGGTCATGCAAGCCATCAACACGCAGAAGGCAGGAAAGGTGCTGGCGACCGTCCGCGAGGACGGCAGTCCGCACGTCATCCAGGTGGGGAGCATCATAGCCCCCAGCCCGCAGATGATCGCCTTCGGTGCCATCCTGATGAAGGAGACGAGCAAGAACCTGGAAGCGATGAAGAAGAAAGGCGTAATGCCAGCCGTCCTGGTGACGGTGGAGATGAAGTCCTACCAGGTCCGTGGCAAGGTGAAGGACAAGGTCACCTCCGGCCCGCTCTTCGATAAGATGAACGAGGAACTGAAGAAGATGGGGCTGAAGGCGAACGTCGTCTGGACCTTGGAAGTTGCTGAGGTCTACAACCAGAGCCCCTCCTACGACGCCGGCAAGAAGATCGCATGAAAAGAGCGGGGCGCGAGCCCCCTCCCTTTCTGTTTCTTAGTCTGATTCATTCTCAGAGAGTTCTTCGACCAGGTCCGGGACGTCCCGCCGGCCGTAGAACTTGAAGCCGCCCTTGACCTTGCCCTTGAGCGTCTTGTTGACGCGTTCGCAGGCCGTTCTCGGGGAGTATCCTTTCTCTAGCACCAGGTAGTAGAAGTTGAGGAACCAGAGGGCGGAGTCAGCGAACCAGACGTCGTTCTGCGGCGCAATCATGCTCTTGGCGCCGGTGAAGCTGATCACCTCGGCGGCGAAGCCTTTGCGCCCGGTCGAGCAGGCGGAGAAAGTGATGGTTTTGTCCTCGAAGCAGAAGTCTTTGAGCTCCCAGGCACCCAGTTGGCCCTGTGGAAGCTCGATCTCTGCGTACTCGGGCAGACCGTGCGCAGAGAAATGCACGAAATCGAACTTGTCCAGGTCCTTCTTGTTGCGGATGTACTGGATTAGCTGAGCCTTGTTCTTGACTCGGTACGAGCACACCCGCTCTCGGTCATGCTCGAAGATCATGTCCAGGAAGTGCTTGAGCATCACGCCCTCGTTGAACTTCTCGTTCTTAGGGATGCACTCTAGGATGAGGACACGCTTCTTCCGACGGGGCATGACCCTCACTCACCCGGGACAGTAATGAATATTCTGGATGAAGGTGTGAAGGAAATGAATACCATCCCAAGGTTCACTTCTTCTTCACCGGCCAGACGATCTCCGTTCGCCATTTGGGTGCATCCTTCTCTTTCACAGGATCGCCGTGATATATCTCCCTGGGAGCACCAGCGTACTCGTACGCGTTTGCATTCAACCAGGCATCGATCTCGTCGTAGGTGCCCTTCAGCGTGTCGTCAGCATCCCACGATTGAAATTGTGGGTTGCTGACTAGAATTCGCACGACCCAAGCGAAAGTGCCTTATTTCACAAGGAGCGCAGTGCTTCGGAAACTTCCGCAGTCAATCGACCAGCAACAGGCAGGTCCACAACGGCTCCTTCGGCGGCCAGAGGACCTCGAGCCCCGCCTTGCGCGCAGTGGCGGCGGCATCTATTCCCATCGCTTCCATGCTCGGCCTGGAAAGGAAAGGATGACGACATTCTCCTCCGGGACCGGCACAATCATCGCACAAAGAGCAACATCCCCCAGACAATGCAACGGCGAACGGATATCCCATCGACAGCGCATCCTTCTCCAGCCTTGCCAGGGATTCCATCATCGCCTTCATGGAGGACCTCATCCTCTTCCGGTAGTCCTTCTCCTCCAGCAGCTCGCCCACGCTTTTGCCTTTGAATTCTTTCGAGACCTGATCCTGATTCAACCCGATGGGGAACTGCAGCACGATGCCGAACGAGTATCGGGAGAGGATCTTCCTCATCTCGTCCAGACCTGGAAGGTTCGGAGGGCACATCAGATTGCGGGAATAGTGTTCGCATCGAGGCACCAGGCACTTGAGGCGCACGCGTTCGTCGACCACTACGTCCGTTGCCTGGATCAGACCGACCGAGCTGGCGCCGTATTCCTTGGCCTTGGATGCCAGGATTTCCAGGTCCTTCTTTTTCATCGAGGCGTCAATGGAGCAGGAGAATGAAAAGGGTTGCCTAGTCCGCACTCGATGACTGAAACTCAGGACTTCATCTGCTAAAAACACTGGCTGACTAGCTCACACTGGAAGGCTAGATAGGCGAATGTCCTAGCGGCTGTACCGCTCCTCCTTCCAAGGATCGGCGGAATCGGAGTATCCGCGCTTCTCCCAGTAGCCGAGCTCGTGCTTGGTCATGAAGTCCACTTGGCGCACCCACTTCGCACTCTTGTAGGCGTAGAGGTGAGGCACGACAAGCTGCCTCGGCCAGGGCCTGTCCTTCATCGACTTGAATCTCTCGGTTCTGCCCGGGTTCGCCTGGTCATTGCTGGTCGTCTTCGGTTTGGCCTATCTGGGTAAGAGGTCGAGGAGGGCGATGGAGGTGCCTAGGAGGAAGGCGGCCCTCGCGCTGATGGGGGAGAAGAAACCCTGACTGGCGGATCAGCCTCAGACAGATTTATAAGTATGTCGCCAGAAAACCCACGAACTTCAGTCGTGGGATGAATGGCGATAAAGTTCAAATGCCCGAATGACCGTGGCGTACACATCGCTCCATCGGGCACGGGACTGGCAACGGTCTGC
>JAPKYJ010000014.1 GCA_026394375.1 Methanomassiliicoccales archaeon | reverse complement strand
TCGAGTATCGTGGCAACCAATCTATTACCTTCTTTGACAGCTGGCAATAGGTTGGCCCACACATATTAATTTTGGTAACAATATAGATAACAAACGATAATTATGCTTCAGAATCCGTCAGTTGACTTTTGCAACAAGGCCGTTAGTAATAATAATTGGCATAGTCGTTGGGATAATGAGCCAGTTTCCAGATATATTCTGGCTTGTTTATCCTTCTGATGTTCCTTCATCAATGCAAGCAGCAAGGGCTGTGGTTGTCCCTCTGCTTTTAACACTTATGATTTGGTTGATAGGCAAATTCACATCTACGCAATACCAGCCAATTGCTAAAATAATAGCTTGGTTTTATGTGTCGGAACTCGTTTTTTCATACGGTCTTACGTATTTTTGGGGCATAGGATGGATTCCCAGAAATAGTACCATGACGGGAGTGGGAATGGTGTGTCTGTTAATATTAGGTCCAGTAGTAATATTCAAGATTATTGTACCTAGATATCGAGAAAGCTATCCGGATTCAATTTTTCTTAGAAGCAGAATAAAACTTTTCTTGGCTTTAATCATAGCCAATCTAATCTATTTCTTGATGGTAGCTGCTATTAGTAGGTAGTAAGTAAAGAAAAGGGTTTGTGCAATCCGACTCAATCGAATTCGGAAAACGAGTGTCTGGCTCGGCATCGGTTCAAATCCCGACGCCCGCACCATCGTGCACTCGAATATTGAGCAAGCCGGGATCGCTTTCCCTGATTGAAAGATAGAAGGAAAAGTGAAATGAGTTTTTCAGGGACTGGGGAGCCACGGAATGTTGACATCTGTCAGGAACAAGGTCCTGTAGGAGTCGGTCGATTTGACAAGAGCACAGGGTTTCAGAGTCCCTCCTTTCCAAGTCGGTTCTGCGGCCGCCACGAGGAACTCGATCTCTAGCGTCGCTTGTCTCTCATCCCAGACGCCATCGGCTTTTGGGGGGTGTGCATTCTCAGATCATGAACTTGTAGATCAGAAAAGAGACTATCGCGATATGCACTACCATCATCAATGGCACTAGAATGAACTTGGTTTTCCTCGTCTTGTGCCTGAAGGCCTTCATCGCAGCGTAGGCTCCGAAGGGACCTATAGCTGCCATCGACAGCAGCCTTCTCTCAGATATCCTTCTCCGATTCATCTTCGCCTTCCTTTTATCAGCCGCGAAAAGGATGAATGATATCACGTTTACAATGAAGTAAACGATCAGCAGTTCAAGAACGAGGTCCACCCTTTTCACCCCACCTGGGCTAGATGTCAATCTCGGTAGTCAATGATTTCCACTGAGGGTGAGAGAGAATGCCAAATGGAGGTTCATGATGGAACAGAGCTTGGTGGACTTCTTCCGCACTCTCTACGTCAATACAGGGCAGAAGTGCCAACTGCCGAGCATTGACCATGCCGCACAATGGCAATCCTTCCCCCCATCTTCGTAATCCTAGACTCGAGTGTTAATTCGTCCGGCGAGACAGCCTCAACTTGGGAATGACCCTCCCTGTCTCCAACATATAATCGTGGTATTCCTTCCCGAACTTCTCCTTCATTATCTTCTCCTCCAGCGGCACGCGCTCGAAGTAGAAAGCACTGAAGAAGATCAGGAAGATGAACCCCACAATGTAATTCTGGAGCAGAAGTGGCATGGAGAAGGCCCAAAGCCAAAGCGAAGCGTACATCGGATGCCGGACGCGGCGGTAGATGCCTCGTTTGATAAGCGATTGCTTGCCCTTCACGCTCGGTGAAAGGGCGAAGTTGGTACCCAGATCAGCATGGGATTTCCACAACAATAGGAGCGACCCTGCGGTCAGTAGAACGCCGATCCAAGCAACGGGGTCGGGCAGCGAGTAATTGGCGATGTTCAAGATCGGGGTCAGAATGAAGATCAATGGCAACACCATGCTCGTAACGACCATAGCGACCAGGAACTGGTCCAGTCTAGAACCCCTCCTGGCCCCCCTTTCTTCGATCCTCATCATGAAGGCTAGCCGGATCAGGAAGGACAGTGCCGCGCAGATCACATATATCATGACGAAGAGCCCGACGTTCATTCTCTGCCCCAGGCCATTGGAGTAATTCTTCAGTGTATTAGTATTCTCCTCACAAACTGGCAACTCAGAGTCCCGCGAGCGAGCGATAAGAAGGCTAATCATCGCTTGGAGCGTTCTCGTATCGTGCGGGCTCAGGAATTCCTTCGAACGAACCGGGTGGGCTTCAGTGTGAGCGCGGATGACTACGATCTGGCCTTGGATGTTGAGACTCTCGATATACAAGATGCGTTCGCGATCGTCCACCATCGAGGTCGCTACACTGTCATCGGCAAGAAGAGGAAGGGGCGCTACCGTCTGCTAACGTTCGAGGTCAAGCTGCCCCAAGATCTGATAGGCTTCCTGGCACTGGTCACGGATGCTCTTGCCCAGGTGGATGTGCCGGTGTTCGTCATCTCCTCGTTCGAGACCGACCATATCCTCATCCCCAGGGAGGACCTTTCTCGCGCGGTAGAGGCCCTCGAGGGAATAGGTATGGAACATCTGGATGCTAGCAGCCGGACCTGAGCAACAAGCAACCTTCATAGAAAGGCATTAACCGCCGCATGGGCATCTTCTGGAGCATGGGCCGAATGACCCCTCTCTACACCAGGCTCATTCGCAGCGGTTTCAAGAAACGCTTCTTCCTGGCCAAGATGACGAAGGTCCCCTTGATCGGCAAGACCATGGAGATCGCCTTCTTCGGTGGCGATGACATAATCATCCTGCCCAAGGACGAGGTGGCGATAGCTACGCAGGCGAAGCGCAGGACCATCGACCTGAACGTCCAAGCTGAGCCATCCAACATCATGGTGCCCTCGCAGGTCATCGAGCATTTCATCCGCAAATCGAGATACCGCTTCCTCATGAACTGCTGCATGTGCCGCAGCTCCAACCACTGCGAGCACTATCCCGCGAACCTTGGTTGTATCTTCCTGGGAAAGGATGTGACCAAGATCGATCTTAAGATGGGACGGCTGGTATCCATGGAAGAGGCGCTTGAGCACTTGCGCAAGTGCCGCGAGGCGGGCCTGGTGCACCTTATCGGCCGGGATAAGATCGACTCCGTCTGGCTAGGCACGAAGAAGGAGAACCTTCTATCCATATGCTCCTGCTGTCCCTGTTGCTGCTTATGGAAAATGCTTCCGAACGTGAACTCGAGCATCGCTGGCACCGTGACCAAGATGCCCGGAGTGGAGGTGATAGTGGATGCCTCAAAGTGCGTGGGTTGCGGCACCTGCGTGGAGAAGCATCCCTGCTACTTGGGCGCGATGAAGATCGTGGACAAGAAGGCGGTCATCGACCAGGCAACCTGCCGTGGATGCGCCCGGTGCGTGGAGATATGTCCAAAGGGCGCCATCTCCCTGAGGATCACCGACCGAGGCTTCATGGAGCGGGCCATCGAGCGCATCGAGCCATTGGTGGATGTGACGGCCGAGTGAGCGCCCATTCCGAGCGCGTGAATGATACAAGATGACCCAATCATTCATAGTCCAATTGCAGAAAGGATGCTTTCAGACCCAGGAATGCGCCTGGAGAGATGATTTCACCCAAAATGTTTAAATATATCATTCGGGGTGAATACCCCGGGAGTATTCGATCCTCTTGAGTAGGTACCGTCGACGCACTGGACGAAGATTTGAGACCGAAAGGAAACCAACCACGCGGACCAGGACCGCGATGTTGAATCTTAGGCGGGAAGGTGTTTTCAAGTACGATGTCCGCGAGGTCCTGGCCGAATCGAAGGTGGACGAGGCATTGGCGTCCTCGGTCATCGCCAATATGATCGCCAAAGCCTCCCGGGTCTCTATCAATGAGGCCAAGGATTACGTGCGCGAGGTGGAAACCCGGGGAGGATACGGAAAGGATGTCTCGGATTATCTCTGCCAGCTCCTTGACAAATACACGCTCTACCGCTAGAGAGCCTACCTCTTCTGCAACGGCTCGAAGGTGATCTTCTTCCCCTTGGACTGAGCCCCACGCATGGCGCTCATGGTCCTCAGGGCCACATCCCGGTGAACTTCCACTATGCTTTCGGACTCGCCCAGATCGATGTGTCCCACGGCCATGTCGCTTATCCTGGCCAGTCGGGTGATGAGATCGGAGAGGTCAGCGCTGGTCGCTTTGTCTTTGCGGCCGAAGTTGATGCGGAACTTGACCATGCCGAAGATGTCGGCCATCTCGTCGAAGTCCCAGACCTTCCTCACCGTCTCCCTGCCGGCGACTTCGGGAACATCTTCTTTCTTCACCCCCGCGCCCGAGAAGTCGGTGATGCTGCTGAGCAGGTGCTGCTCCTCCGCGGTAACGAAGGTGATCGCTTTGCCTTCCTTACCCGCCCTTCCCGTTCTTCCGATGCGGTGCACGTAGACCTCGGGATTCTCCGGCACGTCGTAGTTGATCACGTGGGTGACTCCCTCGATGTCCAGTCCCCGGGCGGCCACGTCCGTTGCCACCAGGAAGTTAACCTTGCTCTCGCGGAAGTCCTGGAGCACCTTCTCCCTCCTCGCCTGCGTGAGATCCCCATGGAGCGCCACCGCCGGATAACCGTAGGAGACGAGGGCGCGAGTGAGAATGTCCACCATGCGCTTGGTGGAGCAGAAGATTATGGCCTTGGGTTTCTCTCGGTCCAGGACCCGGCACAGCGCCCATATCTTGTTCCGCCGCCCGACGTTGAAATACACCTGCTCGGTGGAAGGGAGAACGAGCTCATCCTCGCTGATGATCAGCGTCTCCGGATTGCGCATATAGTGCGCGGCCAACTCCCTCACATCGCTCGGTATGGTGGCGGAGAAGAGCATGGTCATGCGGTTCTTCGGCAACTTGGATAGGATCCAGCGGATATCGTCGATGAACCCCATGTCCAACATACGGTCGGCCTCATCCAGGACGAGGAAGTTGAGGTCGCGCAGGTCCAATGTTCCTCGCTTCATATGGTCGATCACACGACCTGGCGTGCCAACGATCACTTCCACTCCTTTCTGCAGCTCTGCGAACTGGTTCTCGATGGAAGTGCCGCCGTAAACGGCCAAAATGCGGTAACCCATGAACTCGCCCAGCCGACCCAGCTCCTCAGAGACCTGGACCGCTAGTTCTCGCGTGGGCGCCAGGACTAGCGCCTTGGGCTTCTTTCCCTTTCTCAGACACTGGAGAATGGGGATGCCGAAAGCCGCGGTCTTGCCCGTACCGGTCTGCGCCTGCGCCATGACGTCCTTTCCCTGCAACAAGAGTGGTATGGTCACCTCTTGCACTGGGGTGGGTTCTTGCCAACCCGCTTTCCGGATGGCGCGCATGATGCGCTCATCTATCTTCAAGGATTCGAAACTCTGAGGCATATTGATCCACGCTGAATAACCACCGATAATGGAGCTTGGCTATATGATTTGCCCTAGTGGATAATTCGAACCGAAAGGGGGTGAGCATTGATCCAGTTCGCCCATCGAAGCGTAGGACGCACATGCTGCCACATACACTGCACACTGACCTGCATCTCCCAAGCGATGGCTTTGTTCAGCCGTTCCAGCAATCTCTGCGATGCCAAATCGATTCCTCCATCAGGGCCATACGACCCAGAACGCAAAAGCTATTCCAACTGAGCCTGGATGAATTTACCGAATATGGCGCATTCCAGATGGATTGGTCGCCTGGCGCTCACTTCTTTCTGACCCGGATGTCTGCTTCCTTCGCCAGGACGGCAGTATCCGCTCCAGAACGAGGGAGTATGATGCGGTTCTTCACCCACCACCAGGCCAGTAAGGTGGAGTTCACCGTGGCGAGTACCAACACGAGCGAGTACCACAGCTGCATCTTCTCATCCATGCCGGCGAGGGAGCTAACGAAAGTCGCCAATGTGTTCGGCACTAGCACCGCTGTGCCTAGGATGGTGAGCCATGTCACCGCCAAGGTCATGCGGTTGTTCAACGTCTGCAGCTGATTGTTGTAGAGGGATTGCAGCACCTCCAGACCAGAGGCGAGCACTTCCGAGGTATGCTCAGAAAGAGAGATCTGGCGGTTGACGTCATCGATGAGCAAGGTGATCTTGGAAAGCACCTTGGTGTTGTCGGTGATCACGTCCGCATCTCCGAACCGTAGGGAGTTGAGCACGTCCACTGTGGCCCAGAGGTTGCTCAAGTAAGCGATGAGGGTGTGCTTCATCTCATAGATCTTCCGGCCTAGGGGTTCCCTGAGCGACTTGGGATCTGCCAGTTGTTTGCTTAGCCAGTCCGATTGCTCTTCTATCTCTCGCAGCTGCTCGAAATTGCGATTGTTGTTCTCATCCAGTATGCGGACGAGCATGTTGGTGAGCTTATCCTCCCCGGGCATGCTTTCGGGCAGCTTCCGCAGGAACACGTCCGCGTAGCGGGAGAACTGTACGAACCGCGTCACTTCCTCATTGTGCATGGTGAGGATGAGGTTCTTGCGGATGAGCACGATGAGGCTGAACCTTTGCACCTCCAGCCCGGTGATGCGAACCGCGGGGACGAGTATGCCTAGCTCTGCTTCCCTGTCCTCGTAATTTGAGTAGCTTCCTTTCAGGAGGGTGGTGACGAAGTTGTCGCTGAATCCCAACTTGGCCGCGATTTCCGTTCCCTCTTTCTCCAGGTCTCGGAGTGGAAAATTGATCCAGGCGAGAGCTGAGGCCTGTATCGTGGGAATGAATTCCGCGGGGCTGTCCCCCTGCAGCTTGATCGGTTTCCCACCATGGACCAGGGCGACGCACACCCCACTGGGTTTTTTCTGCCCCTTGGTCTCGGGCGCTGGACCGGGTGCGGTTGCGCTGGTTGCATCATTCTGAACCGCACTCGCAGATCCGGGTTTCGAACCGGTCTCCATGCTATCTCCCCTCTAGTGCGGCGCAGGGCGTCGCGCTCGAACCTGTATGTGGTAGGGGAGATGAATACTTCGCCTTTGTTCTAGATAGCAAGGCCGAGATTGATATTCCTGCGATGCGGATGTGGACCATATGCCTGAGTCCAAACCGTGGTGGATCCTGCCAAGCGCGCTAGCCGGCCTGCTTGGAGCGGTGGGCTTCGCAATCCTCTGGACCTCCGCTGTGGTCGCGGACGGCCACTGGATCTTCGGCGTGGAGACCCTGAGCGATCTCGGCGGGGACCGGCCGGGGAAGTGCCTGTTCAACATCGGAATCGTCCTGGCAGGGACGATGATGGTCGCCTTCACTCCGGCGCTCTATACCGCCCTGAGGAAAGACTGGATGTCGCGCATCGGTTGCGCTCTGATGTTGGTAGCGTCGGCTGCGCTCATCGGCATAGGCCTCTTCCCCGTCACGGCGGGAAGCGTCCACACCTTATTCAGCTGGGCTTTCTTCTCCCTGTTCATGATCGCCCTTCTGGCCCTCATCTGGCCAGTGCGACGGTCGAAGGTCATAGGGAAGGTCGGTCTGTTTTTGACCATTGCTGCACCGGTGGTCTCGATCATCGTGCTGGTGGGGACGATGACAGTCCCGATGGCGGAGCCCGTGGCAGTCATTTCAATAATGCTTTGGGGAGGGACGACCTCGGTTCTCATCCTAACCCGAGGAAGGTGAGCGGGCCGAGGACTATGACTCGACGAACCTATGTCTTTCGGCCATAGCGGAAGGCGATGTTGCAGCTGCCCTCACGGCTGACCATGCAAGGACCCATCGGTCTCCGTGGGGAGCAACCGCGGCCGAAGACCGGGCATTCGTTCGATTCGATGATGCCTCGCAATACCTCCCCGCAGCGACAACTTCCCATCTCCTCCTTTACCTCCGGGGCGTTGCGGATGGATTCGGAATGGAGGACCCGGGCGTTGTGATCGCTGAATTCGGATCGAGGTTCCAGAGCGCTTCCGGGGATCTCGGGGAAGCCCCTCCAGGCCCTGTCCACCGGTTCGAACACGCGCTCCAGCATCGCCATGGCCTTGGGATTGCCTTCCGGCCTCACCACGCGGGTGTACTCGTTCTCCACCTCGTGCCGACCTTCGGCGATCTGCTTGACCAGCATGAACACGGCCATCAATAGATCCAGCGGCTCGAAACCGGCCACCACCTGAGGTATCTTGCGCTCCTGGGAAAAGCGTTCGAACGGATGCGTGCCGATGATCGTGGCCACGTGCCCCGGCTGGATGAGGCCTTCGATGCGCACCTCGCCCAGCTTGAAGAGAGCGTCCAAGGCCGGGGGCAAGATGCGATGGCAGCTGAGCACGGAGAAGTTAGAGGGCAACTTGGTCAACATGATCGAGGCAGTGGTCGGGCTGGTGGTCTCAAACCCAATGGCCATGAAGACCACGTTCTTGGCCGTGGTCGTCAGCTTGATCGCATCTTCGACCGAGTATACCACGCGCACATCCGCGCCTTCGGCCTTGGCATCCGCCAACGAGCCGATGGGCGTGGGCACGGTCATCATGTCACCGAACACCGCCACCGTGATGCCGCTCTTGGCCAGGGTGATGCCTTCCACGATCTCTTTGGTCGTGGTGACGCAGACCGGACATCCCGGGCCCTGTCCTATCTTCACCCCCGCTTGCTCCAGCATCTCCTGCAAACCGAAGCGGACCAGAGTGTCTTGATGAGTGCCGCAGACGTGCATGAAGCGGGCCTTGATGCCAAAATCAGCGATGGAATCGACGACCTTCTTGGCTGTGTCCTGGTCACGGAAACGGAACATCTACTTCTCCACCACCTTCACCGAGGTCACGCCGCAGCTCCTGCCCTTGGTGACCTCTATCTGAGCTTCGCACTTCGGGCACACCAGGTTGGGGATGACCATGTGGTCTGCGAGCTCATCAACGTATTGCACGCCACCTTGATAGCCGCAGGCCGTGCAGCTCACCTCCACTTTCTCGTGAGAGATGTTGAGCTGCGACCCCGCGAGAATGTTGTCCCGGGTGAGCACTTCGAAGGCGAAGCGAAGCTGCTCCTCGCCCAGGAAAGTGAGCTCGCCGATGACGAGGTCCACTTCCTCCACTTTCTCCACCTGGTGCTTGGAGAGTTCGGCGAGCACCCTCTCGATGATGCTGGCCATGACCGAGACCTCGTGCATGCTTGCTGATTCGGGACCGGATATTTATGCGCTTGCCGGCTTGCATCGCCTCTTCAGTGACCGGGTTCCGCGAGCCAGCAATCACGAGAACGGCAATCTACTTAAATCGTGAGGAGGATTGAATCGCTCATGCCAGCAGGGGAGCGCCGGACGAAGAAGGCCGCTACCCTCGAGTCCATCGTCGAGGGCCGAAAGATGGAGGCCTACGTCGAGCACATGACCAAGGAGATGCACTCCTGCTGGATTTGTGGCATGGTGGGCTATAAGAGAAAGCCGATGAAGAACATCGGCGGACGCTACTTCTGCCTTGATTGCCTGAAGCAGCTCAAGGAGACCTTTGATACGCTGGAGCAGTGGGAGGCGGAGCTGCAGATGGAACGGGAGATGCGCAAGAAGATTGACGAGTCCATGCGCACCTGATCATTTCCTGGGCCTCTTGCGCCCTGACCTTATCATGGGTCTTCCCTTCTGCAGTTGAGCGTAGTAGTCGCACCAGCTCGTCAGGGGACAGAGGCCGCATCTAGGATTTCGTGGCAGGCATATCTTCTGTCCGAAGCGCACCAGGAGCGAATTGACGTCTATCCATAGCTCCTTGGGAACGACATTCATGAGCTCCATTTCCGTGCTCTCTGGGTCCTTGGTTCTCACGAGTCCGATGCGGTTGCTGATCCTGTGCACATGGGTGTCCACGCATATGGCGGGGATGTGAAAGGCGTAGGAGCGCACGCAGTTCGCGGTCTTGCGCCCCACCATGGGCAAGGATACCAGCTCTTCCAGGTCGCTAGGGACCTCGCCTCCTTTCTCCTCCACAATGATGCGAGCGATCTCCTTGATCGCCCTGGCCTTGACCTGGGGAAAGCCAGCGGGGCGAATGAGGTCCTGCAGATGCCGGAGGGGAGCCGCGGCCAGAGTCGCTGACGTATCATATTCTGCGAACAGCCGAGCGGAGGCGTGGAAGGTGTTCTGGTCCTTCGTCCTCTGAGAAAGCACGGTGGAGATGAGCACGTGAAATGGGTCCACCTCCCAGTCGGCGACCTGATCGCCGTCCCTACCTGGGAACACGCCATCGGGGCATACCTCTCTCACTCCCTCCATGATCTCCCTAACGGGCTTCACGCAAATCCCACCAGGCCTTGGCCTCACCGACGGTATACAACGATCCAGTCACTAGCAATACATCATCCACAGAGGCCTTGGCCAACCCTTTCCTCAATGCCTCCACCACTGACCGCTCCACGACGACCTTGGGAACATGACCACGCAGGGATTCCGCCACTCTCTCCGCCGGATATGCCCTCCGGGTCGCAGGGGCGGTGGCGATGGCGGACTTTGAAATCCGACCGAAATGTCTGGCGATGCCTTCTAGGTCCTTATCATCCAGCACGCCCAGGACCAACACCACCTTCTGGCCGAATAGTCTGTCGATGTCCTCGGCAACCACCCTTGCGCCCTCCGGTGTGTGTGAGACGTCGAAAATGACGTATGGCATTGTGCCCACGATCTCCAATCTCCCCGGCCAGCGGACGTTCGATAGACCCCTCACTATAGCATCATCCTCGATCTCCAACCCTCGCCGGTTCAACTCCCTTGCCGCGCCGTAGGCCATGGCAGCGTTAACGCCCTGGAACGATCCAAGCAATGGCAGTCTGACCTCGCCTAGATCATCGATCCTTATGAGCGTGCCTTGCAGAGAGGAGTCGATCAATCGCCATTGGATGTCCCGCCCGACGACGCGTACCGGACATCCTTTCTCTTTGGCCACCTCCACGATGACCGGAAAAGCCTCTGATTCCGATGATTCCGCAGTTATGACCGGGACTGCAGTCTTGATGATGCCCGCTTTCTCCCCAGCGATCTGGGCTAGACTAGTGCCCAGATACTTAGTGTGCTCCAGGCTTATGCGAGTGATGATCGTGCAATCCGGAGATATGACGTTGGTCGCATCCAGCCTTCCTCCCATGCCCACCTCCACTGCCGCCACCTCCACTCCATTCTCCGCGAAGTGCGAGAAAGCTAGCGCGGTGGTCACCTCGAAGAAAGTGGGGTGGCTTTCCTTGGAGACCAGGCTCATGTCCTCCACGTGCCCCCGTGCCTCCTCCACCAGGCGGCAGAGCGTCGTCTCCGGAATGACCATACCATTGATCTGGATGCGTTCCCTGAAATCGACCAGGTGTGGTGAGGTGTACAGACCTGCTCGAAAGCCTTGATGACGAAGAATCGACTCGGTCATGGCGCTGACCGAACCCTTGCCATTGGAGCCGGCGACGTGCACGCTGCGGAACTGCTCCTGCGGATCTCCCATTCGATGCAGGAGCTCGGTGATATTCTGCAGTCCGAGCTTGATGCCCATTGTCTCCAGCCCAAAGAGCCACCCGAGCGCGTCCTGGTAGTCCATCCAGTCTAGGGAAGAATGCCTTCACCCTTAACTCTTTCTCCACGCGCGCTGATGTCCGCCACGAGGTCTCCGAGCAATACACCCCGTCGTCGGGCCTCGGCCTTCATGACCTTCATCACTCCGCTCCCGTACTGCGCAGCTTTCTTCTCCCTATCCACGAGGAAATCCAAGCCCAACAGCGCCGCCACGTCCCGCAATATGGCCTTGCGTGCACCTTGGCGCACGCAGTCCGTGAGAGGAAGGTTGCTCGCTATCGCCACCACCTTCCGGCTGAGATACGGATGACCGATTGAACGGCCGAAGCGCTGCGCTATCGATCTCTCCATCGATGCTCCATTGCCCAGCAATTCCTCTAGGTCCCTCCGCATGCTGATCCTGAGCATATCTTCGGGCAAGGACAGGTATCGCATATAGCCGCCGAACAGCTCATCGGCTCCTTGGCCGCTGAGGTACGCTTTGTCCTCTCCTCTTTGGCACACCAGGTAAAGGGGCATTTCGAAGGACAAAGGCAAGGGACTTATCTTTCCGATGATGCGGGAGAGGGGTAAAAGAGAATCGATCACCTCTCGGTCCTGGAGCACCAACGATCGCCATTCCAGTCCCAGCCTGGAGGCGGTCTCTTCCGCCACCTGGAGGTCGTGTGCGCCCGGGAGTCCGATAGTGTACAACCGGACCGGGACCCTTTCGGCGGCCAGCGCGGCCACGAGCGTGCTGTCGATGCCTCCGGAGAAAAGCACGCCCATCTGTCGGTCCACGCAGAGCTCCGCGGTCGCCTCGCGCAGCGCCGTCAGCAGTTCGTCCGCCCGACCCATGTGCGAAGTATGCTTCGGAGCGTACATAACCATGTCCTCAGGAGGAGAGCGTGCGCCGAGCAACCACGTGTCCCTGAAGTGTTATAAGTCCGCCAGGACAATCGATGCGACGTCCATGGACCTCAACGCCCTTCTCCACCCCCAGACCGTCGCGGTCGTGGGTGCTTCGGACGCGGCAGGCAAGGTAGGCAACATCATCACCAAGAACCTGATGGAAAGCGGGGTGAAGGTATTCCCGGTGAATCCAGGTGAGAGGGAGGTACTCGGGCTGAGATGCTTCCCCAACATCAGGGACGTTCCGGAGCACGTGAACATCGTTGTGCTGGCAATCTCAGCCAAGTACGTGATCACCGCCATCAGGGAATGCATCTCGGTGGGCGTCGATTTCATCATCCCCGTTGCCGGAGGGTTTTCGGAGATCGGGGAGAGCGGCAAGGAAATTCAACGGCAGATGAGCGAGGAGGTGAGAGGAACGACCACCCGCATCCTTGGTCCTAACACGGTGGGGGTGTTGGTGCCCGGAAGCGTGGACACTTTCTTCATTCCTAAGGAACGGAGCCCTCGTCCCAGACCGGGTGTCATCTCCCTGGTGTCCCAGAGCGGTTCGGTGCTCATCGGCGTGTACGAGAGGGCGGAGCTGGAAGGGGTCAGCATCCGGGCCTGCGTAGGCTTGGGCAATAAAGCTGACCTGATGGAGAACGACCTCCTTCGTCATCTTGGCAATGATGAAGGGACGAAATGCATCGCCTTGTATCTCGAGTCCTTCGAAGATGGAAGGGAGTTCATAAAGCTGGCCCGCTCTGTCGCCATCAAGAAACCTATCGTGGCAGCGAAGGTGGGCACCACGCCGCGGGGCGCGAGGGCCGCGCTCTCGCACACCGGGGCATTGGCATCCGGCTCGGACGCTTTGATCGGTGGGGTGCTCAGGCAGTGCGGAGTGATCAGAGCGAAGGACGAGGTGGAGATGCTGGATGCATCCAAGGCCTTGGCGTATCTGAAGCCCATGGGCGGAGACCGGGTGGCCGTCGTGGGGAGCGCGGGAGGCTTCGGGGTGATCGCCACCGACTACGTCGCTTCGGAGAGCATCGGTTTCGGCATGCACATGGCGGAGCTGAGCGAGGAGACCAGGGAACGCATTCGGCGCATCAGCCCCTACTTCGCTTCCGTGGAAAACCCCGTCGACCTGACCGGGGCTGTGACGGACCTGATGTTCGACCACGTCCTGGAGATCGTGAACGAGGATGTAGGCGTGGACGGCATTCTTCTGTTCCTGCAGTTCGAGCCTCCGGGGATGACCTTCGCTCTGGCGGATATCATCGTCAAGTGGGCCAGACAAGGGAAGAAACCCATGACCGTCTGCTGCGTGGGTGGCAGCTTTCCCCTACCGTTCATGAGACGATTGGATGGCGAGGGCATACCTACCTATAGTACTATCCGGCGGGCCGGGTTCGGGCTGCGCTGCCTTTTCGACCGAGGGACGTTCCTCCAGCGGGTGGGAGCTTGGCAAGAGACCGGATGAGAATGTTTTTCTCCGCGTAACGCTTCAGATAGTTTCAGATGGACAACGTCACCCGCATCGGAGTCTCTCTGGAACCGGAACTCCTGAAGAGCTTCGACGCCCTTATCGAGAATATGGGTTATGAGGCGCGATCCGAGGCCATTCGGGACCTCATCCGAGAAGCCCTGACAAAGGAGAAGATCAAGGACCCAGAATGTCCTGGAGTGGGGACGATTACCTTGGTCTACGAGCATCACAGGGGAGGGGTGCGCGAGAGATTGATGGACATCCAGCATCAGCACCATCAGGTCATCTCCTCTTCCATCCATGTGCACCTGGACCTGGACCGCTGCCTGGAGGTGCTGGTGGTCAAGGGAACTGTGGGGCACTTGCAGGCCCTCGCGGACGAGCTAGGCGCCGTCAAAGGGGTGCTACATGGGAATCCCGTGATCATGGCAGAAGGGGTTCTCGAAGAAGCGGAAGGGCAGGAGCACTAGCATCCTGGCTTTGACCGATGGAACGGGGAGCCAGACCGACCCAGAGCCTAATTATTTATAGTTCGTTCTTCTTGGACGATGAGCAATGAGAAAGCTGGTCATCTCCGAAAAGGGTAACGCGGCAGCGCGCATCGCTTACATCCTTTCTCGAGGTGCGACGAGGTCCACTCGGTTGAACGGAGTGCAGGTCTTCGATTTCTCCTTGGGGGACGACCAATATTCCGTGGTCGGCCTCCGAGGTCACGTCCTGGAGCTCGACTACCCTCACGAAATGAACAACTGGGAGAGGATCCCGCCCAAGGAGCTTGTCTACGCCACTCCAGAGAAAAGGGTCACGGCACGCAACATCGTGAGCGCGCTCCAGACCCTTTCAAAGGAGTGCGATCAGGTCATCATCGCCACCGACTTCGACCGAGAGGGGGAACTCATCGGATTGGAGACGGTCGAGTTCTTGGATGTCGACCTCTCCAAGATTAAGCGTTCCAGATTCAGTGCCCTCACCAGGGGGGAGATCGATGCGGCCTTCGCCAACCTCACCGAACCGGATGAGAGGCTGGCCGAGGCGGCGGAATGTCGGCAGATCATCGACCTGGCTTGGGGCGCCGCCCTGACCAGGTTCATATCCATCACCTCCGGTCAGGTGGGCAGCAACTTCCTGTCCGTGGGGCGGGTGCAGAGCCCCACCCTTTCGCTCATCGTGGACCGGCACAACGAGATCGTCAGTTTCGTGCCCAAGCCCTACTGGAACGTGACCTCCAAGATGAGAAAGGGCTCGGAGTTCACCGCCAGCCACCAGTCCAACCCATTCTGGAGCGAAGAGGCGGCTAGCAGGGTTCTCAGTGATTGCTCCGTGGCCAAGGAGGGCGAGGTCAAGGAATTCGAGAGCACGGTGCGGGACGAATACCCTCCGGCCCCTTTCAACACCACCACCATGTTGGCGGAGGCGGTCCGGATGGGAATGTCCGCCAGCTTGGCCATGAAGATAGCCGAGGACCTCTACATTGCCGGCTACATCTCATATCCCAGGACGGACAACACTGTCTATCCGAGGTCGCTCAACCTTCTGACGGTCCTGGAGAAGCTCAGAGAGTCGGATTTCAAGGCGGAGGCAGAGGAGGTCCTGGCCCAAGAGAGCATCCGTCCATCGAAAGGCAAGGTGGAGACGACCGACCACCCGCCAATATACCCAACGGAAGGTGCCACCAAGAAGGACCTGAAGGGAGAGAAGTGGCGTCTGTATGAGCTGATCGTGCGTCGCTTCTTGGCCACGGTCGCTCCGAGCTGCAGGGCGGAGCACCGCCTTGCCACCATCATGGTCATCGAGCAACCTTTCCAGGCCAAGGGGTACAAGGTGCTCAGTCCCGGTTGGAGGAGCTTCTACCCCTACGCCCGCGTGACTGAGATCGAGCTGCCTCTCATGCAGACGGGGGACAAGGTCGAGGTTCTTGGAGTGGATGGATCGAGGTTGGAAACGCAGCCTCCCAGGCGCTACACTCAGGGCACCTTGATCCAAGAGATGGAGAAGCTCGGCCTAGGGACCAAGTCCACGCGCCACGAGATAGTGCAGAAGCTCTACGACCGCAAGTATGCCATCGGAAACGACCTGGTGCCTACATTGAGCGGCATCGCCGTGGCCAATGCTCTAGAGAAACATGCCAGGACCATCACGGATAGCAAGATGACGGCCCACCTGGAGCAAGACATGGAAGAGATCGCTTCCGGAAAGGCCTTCCTTGCCGAGGTGGTGAAGGAATCCCAGGACATGCTCTCGGACGTCCTCGATGTCATGGACAAGCATCGGCAGCAGATCGGTGACGAGATCAGAGGAGCATTGTTGGAACAGAGCTACATCGGCGTCTGCCCAGCCTGCGGCGGCGAACTGAGGGTCAAGCGCTCCCGCAAGGGTGAGTTCATCGCCTGTTCCAACTATCCAGACTGCAAGCAGGCCTACCCCAAGCCGAAGGGAGCGAAGGTAGAGCCCACGGGACAGTTGTGCGAGGTCTGCAAGACGCCGACCGTGAAGGTGATCCGCCGGGGCACCCCTCCGATCAATCAATGTTTGAACATGGATTGCGAGAGCAACAAGCAATCCACTGCGATGGGTGTTTGCCCCCAATGCGGCTCGAACCTAAGATTGCTATACTCTCGGGCGGGCAAACGGTTCCTCGGATGCTCGGCCTATCCCAAATGCACTCGCACCTACCCCTTGCCTCAGTTTGGCCAGATCAAGTTCACTGGGGAGAAATGCGAAGCCTGCGGCGCGCCGATGATGATGACCTCCCACCGTGGGCGTCCTTGGCGCTTCTGCGTCAACATGGAGTGCCCCAAAAGGGAGAAAAAGGCGACCAAGGCCAAGCAAGAAGAGAAAAAGCCTAAAGTAGCCGCCAAGGGGAAGACCAAGGTCGCCAAGACCAAGAAGAAGATCAAAGGAACTGACAAGAAGCAGACCAGGTCGAAGAAGAAGGGCGTGAAAGTCTGAGGGCGTGCACATCAGTGATCATGTTCGTGGTCGTGCTCGTCCTCGCATTGGTGCGACGAGTCCTTGAATTCTAGGTTCTCGATCTCTAACCTAGCTCCGTATCCCTCGAAGACCCTGCGCGCGGTGGCGTTGACGATGCCCTCAACCTTTTCCTTGTCCAAACCATAGATAAGCACATTGACGACCAGGTCCAGACGGTATGAACCATCCGCCAGTTCTCCGCGGCACGCCGCTTCGGCATCATGCGAAACGACGCTGCAGGCGATGTATTTCCCACTCTCCACCTCGGCGATGCACTTGATGTGCCCGATGAGCCTGGTGCCAGCTTCCACGCAGCCTTTCGCTATCTGGGAAATGGTCGTGGAGACCATCCTCTTCAGGTCGTCCGCTTTCTGCGCCCGATCGAAGCTCGCGTGGATTTTGCCTGCGTAGGCGGTGAAATCCTCGGATATCATCTAGCCCACCATCGCTTCCACGACCTGGTCTAGATTCATTCCAGTAGTGGCGGAGGCCGGTATCACTTTGGTGCTCAGCCCCTGGTCTCGGATGCTTCGCTCTATGCTCTTGATGGCTTCGTCGCCGACCCCATCGGCCTTGTTGATGATGATGACGTTGGCCGCCTTCAGTTGATTCTGCAGAGGACGAGCAAGGGCCTTCATGATCACCGGGTAGCGAACGGCGTCCACGATGATGACGATGCGGGTGGTCCCTATCGGACCCCTGTAGAGCTTCAGCGTATCGTGAATGGCCTCTGGGTCGGCCACCCCAGTTGGCTCTATGACCACCAGGTCAGGATGGAAGGCATTGGCGACGTCCTGGAGAGTGAACAAAAGGTCAGAGCCTAGGGTGCAGCAAATGCAACCGCTGGGCATCTCCCTGACCTTCAGGCCGTATTTCTCCATGACCTTTCCATCGATACCGATCTGACCGAAGTCGTTGACGATGACCACGACTTTCTTGTGCTTCCGCTTGATGATCTCGTCGATGGTGGAAAGGATCATGGTCGTCTTTCCCGAGCCTAGGAATCCGGAGACAAGGAGGATGTCCATTTGCGCACCTTTGTATCGCGTCTGCAAACGGATTATAGCTACCCTATTTAAATATAGGTCCGCGAATGAACAGAAAAGACAAACGTTCTCGGACCAATGGCATCAACCCACTGACGCTGGCAGATGAGCCTCAAAGATGCTCAGAGCCACCTTCACAGGAGCCTTCACCCATGAACTCAATGGTGAGCTCGTCCATCTCGCGGGCGACGCGACGGTTGCGGCAGGTGCGACACTCCACCATTTTGCCCAGCCCCTTCTTGGTCGAGACCATGACGGAATCGAAATCCGCGATCACACCACAAGAACAGAGAACCTTCCTCCTCGGCGTTTCCCCAAACATCGCTCCCACCCAGGCGTAACCATTGAGGCTTGTTTGACCCGAAATCGAGGTGACAAGACCGTCATGAGAGGTCTGACTGATGGCACTGCTAGTGAGCCTAGGCTCATTGCAGAAAGCTGAAGCGTTCGCTAGTTGTCTGTTAGCTTCCATACCTCTCCCCCAAACCGGAAAAAATGCAAAGCCAGTTTCCAATCAACGACCGCCGCTCAGGGTCGGTTCAATGTGGATTCGCTTACGCAATTCTCCGAGCGAAAAACAATAACAGGCACTGCGCACTTAAACATATCGCTGTCGATTTCATGGCATCCAGACTGTCTGACAGATAGCGTCCGACGAGGGTCGGACTCGCACCGCAGAATCATGCATTGAGGGGCATGGACGGACCCGTCCGTTCTTCAAGCTCATCATGGGGTTCGAGAGCGAGCGGATTCATCCAGCAGGGTGCGATCAAATGGTTGAGCAAATGTGGGGATGATTTATTATTCCCAGAGTTCCAATCTCGGGGCATGAACGCGTTCACCAAGGATGAGCTTACCAAGTACAATGGTCAGAACGGGATGCCCATCTACATCGCACACAAAGGGAAGGTGTACGACCTGACCAACAGCTCCTTGTGGGAGAGCGGAGAGCACCAGGGCATGCACACTGCTGGCTATGATCTAAGCAAGGACATAGCGGATGCGCCGCACGAAGAGGACGTTCTGAACCGTTTTCCTGTAATCGGCGAAGTGGTCTGATATCGCTAGGACGCTCCATCTAGCGCAAACTCTATTTAATCGGTCGGCCTAGATTATTATGAGATGTCTGCTTCCGCGGACCTCTTGTTCCTCGGGCCGAGAAGGGTCGTGCTCTATCGCAAACTGGAGCGGGTCATGACCGTTGTGGACGAGGGAGGACTGCCGATGGTCATCAAGGAGGTCTACCTCTTTGGCAGCTTCCTTCGAGACGAGCAACGACCAACGGACATCGACGTACTGCTGATATACGATTCCGACGCGACCCTTAACCTGTATGAATCGATCGGCAGGAAAGGAGACAAGCATTGGCGTCTCTGGGAGATGAGCCGCGCACCGGGGAAGTTGAGGCGGCGCCTGAAAGCCAACGCGGAGAAGAGCATGGATCTGAGCATCTGCCCTTCGTTGGAGGAATACCAACGAGACCTGGCCTATCCTATGGATATATGGTTGAGAATCTGGACCCGACAGGACGGGGACTGGAGGATCAAGCTCATGGACCATTTCGACCTGGCGTTGCGAACTCCACTTCCACAGGTATCCCCTGCTGGACGCTCTGGCTGACGATGCAGAAATCCTCGAAGATGTCCTTGCATCGCACAAGCATGCCCTCATCCTCTAGCTCGGGGTGAAGGACCACCTTCATGGCGGTGATCCGCAGGCGTCCGCGCTGATTCCTCTCCAGCTTGGTGAGCACTTCCGCCCTCATTCCTTTGACCTCGGCCCTTGCCTTCCTCAGACAGTAAGTAAGCGACGCTGCCATGCAGTTGCCCACCGCCGCTGCCAGCAGAAGTCCGGCGTTCGGATGCTCGCCCTTCCCCACCGGTTCGGGTTCATCCATGAGCAGCCTAGGCATTGCCTCGTCCGGGAAGGAAACCTGGAACTGGTAGCCATCGAGCAATACGATGCTGGTCCAGAACTCCTGCTCTTCGATCCCGGCCATTCCTTCGCCTCACATCTCCGCTCGGGCGAGCTGTTCCAACACGCTCTCCCTGATCTCGATGGCACTGCGCTCTGGATAGAGGCGCTTGCCCTTGCGGATCAGCTGCACCTCAGCCAGCTCCATCTTCCCACCGCAACGGCATTTCGGCGGTCGTTTGAGTGAGAGCGAAACCTCAAAGGACAGGCACCTCGGGCAGCGGAACGGATACTTGCGTCCGCCGTACTTGCCCCGCTTTGCCACCGGCTTGCCTCCCTTCTCCACTATGTCCAAGGCGAAATCGATGGTCGGGGCGTTGGAGATGCTCGTACCCACCCCGAAACCATCTGCTCCCGCTGCCACGAGTTCCGGGATCGTCTTGTCGTCCAGACCCCCGGATACGAAAATCTTGACGTGGTCAAAGCCACGGATGGACAGCTCCCATTTCACTTCGCGGATCAGTTCAGGCATCGAACCCTTTCTGGAGGCTGGGGTGTCCAATCTCACCCCTTCCAGTTCTTTGATGCTCTCGCAGGCCATGATGGCCTCCGCCTTCTCGTCGGAATAGGTGTCCACGAGGACAACCCTTGGCACCGATCGGTCCACTGCCTCATCGAAAGCCTTGAACGCCTCCTCCTGGTCCCCGAACATGATGACGAGCGAGTGGGGCATGGTACCCGAAGGCTTCTTGCCTATCGTCTCCGCCCCTTTGAGCGAGGAGACGGCATCGCATCCGCCGATGAACGAGGAGCGGTCGAGCATGGGAGATATGGAGGGATGCATGCGCCTGATGCCGAAGGCGATCACCTGCTTGTCCCCCGCGGCCTTGCGTACCCTCGCCGACATGGTCGCGACCCCTGAAGAATGGCAGAGGAAGCCCAGGGCAGGCGTTTCGTAGACGCAGTAGTCGGAGTAGGCACCACTGATGGTCATGACCGGGATGCGTACGCCGCTCTCTCCCCGCGGCCGAAAGACCGTTCCCTCTGGCAATCCCCACAGGTCTAGGTTCTTCCCTTCGAGCAGCCGTACTGTTTCCTCCACTCCGCAGAACACGCCCCAGGGCCAGCCCCTCGGCAGTCCGCTGACGGTGAACTCCGCCAGCGCCTGCTCTTTGGTCTTTCCTCTGGCCCGGAGGACCTCCATGGTATGGGTGAAATAGACGTCGGTGGTCCTGCCCTTCCAGATGTCATCGTCCGTGGCGGAGAAGAACCGTTTCAAACAATCGTCCCCTTCATCATAGTTGTTCCTGCGTATCGAGGGCCAGATTAAAATGCCTTGCCATGGGCTCAGGAAAGAGCTGGCCCCTCTAGTCCGACTTTCTTTGGTAAATGGCCGCTCCTGGGAACTTGGCCTTCTCCCCCAGCTCCTCCTCCAATCGCAACAGACGGTTGTACTTGGACGTCCTTTCTGCTCGCGCTGGAGCACCGGTCTTGATCTGCCCGCAACCTAGCGCTACCGCGATGTCGGCGATGGAAGTGTCCTCCGTCTCACCGGAGCGGTGGCTGACCACCACTCCGTAGTTCGCCTTGAAGGAGAGCTCGGCGGCCTCCATTGCCTCCGTCACCGTCCCGATCTGGTTCACCTTGATCAGAGTGGCGTTGCCCGCCTTCGTCTGGATGGCCCTCTTGATCCTCTCCACATTGGTGACGAAGATATCATCCCCCACCAGCTGGATCCTCTTGCCCATCCTCAGGGTCATGAGCGCCATGAGGTCGAATGCCTCCTCATGCACTGGGTCCTCGATGCTGACGAGCGGGTAATCGCGCTTGAGCACAGAGTAGAGGTCCAGCAGTTCCTGCGGGCCCATGCGCCTGTTGTCCAGGCAGTAGACGCCCTGATTGCAGAACTCGCTGGCGGCGCAATCCAGGGCTAGAAAGACATCTTTGCCCGGTTCGTAGCCCGCTTTCTGGATGGCCTTCATTATCGTGTCCATTGCCTGTCGCGTATTGTCGAAAGGAGGCGCGAAGCCACCCTCATCGCCAACGTTGATGGCCGAGGGACCATAGGCCTCCTTCAATATGGAACGCAGGTTTTGGTAGACCTCGGCGCCCATACGCAGCGCCTCGGAGAACTTCGAGGCGCCAGCCGGCACCACCATGAACTCTTGGATACCCAGGCCCGTTCCAGCGTGTTTTCCACCGTTGATGATGTTCATCATCGGGACCGGCAAAATCCTGCTCCCATGACTCAGATGCTCGTGCAGCTCCACCCCTTTGGCCTTTGCCCCAGCGTGCGCAACGGCGAGGGAGACGGCCGTGGTGGCGTTGCCTCCGAGCTTCGACTTGTTCGAGGTGCCGTCCAGTTTGATGAGCGCAATATCGATCTCTTTCTGCTCGGTGCAATCCATGCCCTTGAGCTTGGGGGAGATGACCCGGTTGACGTTCTCCACCGCCCGCAGCACGCCCTTTCCACCGAAGCGCTCTCCGCCGTCACGAAGCTCGAGCACTTCGTGAGAGCCGGTCGAGGCACCGGACGGGGCGATGGCTCGGGCGACGAATGACGAAGTGATGACCTCCGCCTCCACGGTCGGGCTGCCCCGGCTGTCCAATACCTCTCGCGCTTTGATCCGAACTATCTTCGAGTCTGCCATGAGCTCAACCCCTCAACTACAATACCACGGCCGGAAAAAGGATTACCTACCTAATAGGTTTCGCCGTTGATGGAGGCATGGCCTCGATGACCTCCATGTTGCGCTCCAGGAGCGCCATCTCTCTCACGTCCAGGGTGCGCGGGTCGACGGAGATTATCAGTCTGGACTTGTACTCCATCGTCGCCTCGGCCACGTGATGCACCATACGCAGCACCTTCTCAAAGTCGTTGTTGACGATGAGGAACTCGATGCCGTCGATCATGACCACGCTGTCGCCGCTCTTCTCGATGAAACGAATGATGGTGTCGCTGAGGATGCCGATGTTGGTCGGATTCACATAAACCTTTCCCAGTTGGTTGCTCAGCCAGATAATCGGTGTCTTCTCCAACCCCCAGCTCTTTCGTATGGTCTGGGGGTGTTCGCGGGTGATGCAAAGCCCCTGGATATTGTGCGTCACCTGGTCCGCGAACATCTCGAACGATTTCTCCGGCTTGAGCTCCTTGACCACGTAGCCGAAGCCTTTTCTCAGCTCGTATCTAATGGCAGTCTTCTTGGCCTTCTCCATGCCCGCGGGCGTGTCCGACTTGGCCTTGAAGAGCCTGCTGAATAACCCCTCCTTCTTCTCCACCGGCGTGGGCTCGAGGGTGAGGCCTTCGGTGGCCTCCAATATCTCCTTCATCTTCTGTTCCAGTTCTGAGTTCTTGAAGGGCTTGCGAACATATCCCGCCACCACGTCCTGCAATCCAAAGATGTCAGTGCCGATGTCGGTGTAGGCGGTGAGCATCATGACCTTGATCTTGTTGGTCAGGCCCTCTTGCTTCAGAGTGCGAAGGACGCTCCAGCCGTCAATGTCAGGCATGTTGATATCCAGAAGGATGAGATCGGGGCTCTCGCTCTTGGCCTTCTCGATGGCCTCGCGGCCCCCGGAAGCGGTGATGGCCCGATAGCTGTGCGAAGACACGAGCTCGGAGACGATGTCGAGCACATCTGGGTTATCATCGACTATCAGCACGGTCTTGATGGCTAGGCCTCCGCTCGCTAATCGGAATTGCCCGTGAATCTGATAGCGGTGCTAAAAAGCTATCCCCGGTAATCGCAGAAGCCAAACGATTGAGGCTGGAGGGAATCGTCGGCTGAACAAACACGCAGGCTGGCTTGGTCGCAGAAGCCCTAGCTTACGTCTTTCTGCTCTCTTTCGCCTTGGCGCGAAGATTGGTGTAGCCGCACTTGCGGCAGCGGGTGGCTTTGGGGGCGTTCCTCGCGTAGCAGTTCATGCAGATCATCTTGTTGAGGAGCCTCGCATCGGCCTCTTTGAACCTTGCCATCGTATCCCTCTCGGCTTGGAAATAAGGAGGGAATATAAAAACGTTGGCTACCAACACGACCCCACCCCAGAGACCATCGGCTCGTCCAATGCCTCCGACCACATCGATTTCGCGCCGACCTAGGATCGTCTGCTGGCTGTTGAACCCGCCAGCACCAGGTAGGCAAGGAGCGTCTCCAACTGGATTCGCTCGTTGCTTCCCTCCACGATGCGGAACTCGATCTCCCCTGCCCGGTCGATGAGCTTGACCTTCTCCAGGTCTGGCAGGTTGAGCTCGAAGATGGACTTGTGGATCTGCTTGATGATATCCTCGCCCGATAGGCCGTAGGAGATCATGAGCTCGTCCAGCTGGTTTCGCGCTTCCATGAAGGCACCAGAGAGGGCGGTCTCCAGCAGCTTCTTGACCTCTTCGGGCTTGGCCATGCCGGTGGTCTGGTAGACCACGTCCACTGTGATCCTGCCACCTAGGGCGGCGGCCACCTGGAGAGAGTTAACCAGCCGGCGCATGTCGCCCCCGGCTACGTGAACCAGGGCATCGGCCGCATCGTCCGCCATGTCTAGCTTCTCGTTCTTGGCGATGAGCAGGAGATGCTTCTTCATGTCCTCCTCCTTCAGCGGCCGGAAACGAAACACCGCGCATCTGGATTGTATAGGTTCGATGATCTTCGAGGAGTAGTTGCAGGAGAGGATGAAGCGGCAGGTCTTGCTGTAGCGCTCCATGGTTCTTCGAAGGGCGGCTTGCGCATCATGGGTCAGGGCGTCCGCCTCATCTAGAAAGATGATCTTGAAATCCGCACCTCCGATGGGCGAGGTCCGGGCGAACTCCTTGATCTAGCCGCGAACCACGTCGATCCCTCTTTCGTCGGAAGCGTTCAGTTCCACGAAGTTGGAGCGCCAGTTCTCACCGAAGAGCTCTCTGGTCATTGCGAGGGCACAAGTTGTTTTGCCGGTCCCAGCCGGTCCGGCCAGCATCAGATGCGGCAGGTTCTTGGCCCGGGCGTACGACTGCAGGCGCTCCACGATCTCCTTTTGGCCGACAACCTCCTTGAGCGCCTTCGGCCGATACTTCTCGATCCAAATCTCCCGCATCTCCCTCATCGCCGCTTAAGCTCCCTTGGCCTAAAAAATACTATCGCAGTGGTGCCCGAACGTGACTTGATGAAACGTTTTTCTGCTATGCAACCTCTGTGGATTCCTGTGCCAACCTGCCTCAAGTGCGACCGGGAACCGATCACCTTCATCCGCTACAACGGAGCGCATCTGTGCGAGGAGCACTTCCTGGAGTTCGTGGAGAAAAGGGTCCGAAAGGAAGTTCGGAAGCAGGTCGACCTAGATAGCATGAGCAGGCTGGGTGTGGCACTCTCAGGCGGCAAGGACAGCTCGGTAGCCCTGGCGATATTGGTGGATGCATTGAGTAACAAGAAGGATCTGCAGATTCTTGCCATCACCGTGGACGAGGGCATCGCCTGCTACCGACCTAAGACCATGGAGAAGGCACGGGAGCTCTGCCGACTGCTTGGGGTCGAGCACCATATCATCCGTCTGCAGAACGAGGTGGGAAAGACCATGGACCACATCTCCCAACGAACGAGGGGGAGGACAGCATGCACCTACTGCGGCGTGTTGCGCCGGAAATGCATGAACAAGCTGGCCCGTGATCTGAGCGCGGACGTTCTGGCGACCGGCCTCAATCTCGATGACACCGCCCAATCCATACTCATGAACTTCACCCGGGGGGATGTGGAGAAGTTGGCCCGGCTCGGCCCCCACGGAAGGCTGCAACCAGGGCTCATCCCGCGCATCCAGCCGTTGAGATCGATACCGGAGAAGGAATCATATCTCTACGCCATCTTCAGGGAGCTGCCATTCTCCGCGGACGAGTGCCCATACGCGGATGCCGCCCTGCGCAACGAGTACCGCAGGATCATCGACGAACTGGAATCCAAGCACCCTGGCACGAGGCATTCGATCCTCAACAGCTACGATGCCATCCGTCCGCTTCTCCAACAGACCTATCCGCCAGCCTCCCTGCGCCAGTGCCAGTGCGGCGAACCGACCTCCGGCGAACGCTGCATGAGCTGCGAGCTGCTGGAAGAAGTGAGAAGGATGGAATGAAGGGTTTAGATTAGCTCGTGATACTTGTACGCAGGAGTTCCGGCGTGGAAGCAGAACTGCACCTTGTCGAAGTGCTTCTTCCGCTCCATCACGTCCTCTTTCACCGCAGCGGGTGCTTCTTTCTTCAGCGCCACGCGATGGATGAGCTTCGCCACTTCCTTCATCTCGCTTTCCCTCATACCCAGACGGGTCATCTCCTGCGTGCCGATGCGGATGCCCGAGGGTCGGATGGAGCTTTCATCACCGGGCAGCATATTCTTGTTGGTGATGATGTTGGCTGCCTCCAGGTCCTTCGCCACTTGGTCCCCGCCGCCGTGCTTGGAGACGTTGACGGCTATGGTGTGTGATCGGGTGAACCCCATGTTGGCGCACAGCACTTCCATCCCCAGCTCGTGCATCGCCTGGCCGAGGGCTTGGGAGTTCTTGACTATCTGCGTTGCATAGGCTCGGCCGAACTCCTCCATCTCCGCCATCGTAATGGCCAAGGCGGCCATGGCATGCAGATGATGAGACGAGGTGACGCCCGGGAACACCGCCCGGCGCAGGCGCTTCTCCAGATCCTCCGTCAGATTGTTGCCCAGCAGGAGGCCGTGGTTCGGACCGGGGAAGGTCTTGTGAGTGGAAGAAGAGAGCACGTGAACGCCTTCGTGCAGCGGGTCCTGGAACTGTCCACCGGCGATCAGGCCCAGCACGTGCGCAGCATCGTACCAGACGGTGCAGCTGATCTCCTGGAATGTGTCCTGGAGTTCCCTGAGCGGCACCGGAAAGAGGAAGAGGGAAAGGCCGAACTGCACTAGCCTGGGCTTCGTTTCCAACAGAAGCTTGCGGGTCCCATCCACATCCACCGTCATCCTTTCCATGTCCCAAGGGTAGTTGACGGTCTTGACGCCCCGCAGGCCGACCGCACCGAACTGCGCCGTGGATATGTGAGCGCCATTGGCGAGCGCCGAGGTCGTAATGATATCCCCTGGCTCGCACAACGCGAACAGCACCGCCATGTTCGCTACGGTCCCGGAGGTGGGGCGGGTGTCTACAAATGGAACCTTGAACAGGCGGCTCCCGATCTCCATGCACTTGTTCTCCACCTTGTCCACGTAGATGTTGCCCTGATAGTACCTCTTGCCGGGCATTCCTTCGGCGTAGCGGTCATGGAAATCTGAGATCATCATCTCCTTGGCGAGCGGTGACATGAGGTTCTCGGAGGCGATCGTGGGTATCGATTCCTCGAACCACTTGCTGTGAGCCTTGACTTGCTCCCGGATCCACTGGGCATCCTCTTTCATGGGTTCACGAGAACTTGATAAAAGAGGTCTCTAAAATAGTTTGGTACACGCTGTTTCCCTTCGGGCTTGTCAGGCCTAGGCAGGCGGGTAGGTGCGCTTCTTCAGCTCACTGATGGAATTGACCGGGTTCGGGTCCACGCCCCTGAGCATGGCCAGGTAGAAAGAAACGAAATCCCCCAGTGCTATCCCCATTAGCGATGTTTCCAGAGGGCTGCGGCCGCTCAGCTCCACCACCACCGAATCGAGCTTCGCCTCCCTTATCAGCTGGATGGAAATCCCCATCCGCTCGCTCACCTTCTTGTTCGGTACGTTGGCTCGCAGAAAGACCGGCAACATCTCCTTGCATCTCTCCCCTTCCACCCAACCCACGATCTGATTGTGGTTCATCTCCGGGTATTCGCCGCTGAAGGCCAGCATCTTGGCGTTCTCGTTGATCTGCGTCATCCAGCGCAAGGCCACGGAACGAATGGTCCTGGGAGCATAGATCACCGGCACCTTTCCTTTGAGCTTCATCGCCAGCTTCTTGGCCATATTGAGGTCCGTTGGCACGCCCGGCGAAAGGTTCTGCATCAGATCAGCCATGGCCGGCACGCTCCGAGCAAGGTCCTTGCGGACTGGAGCCACACCCGCCTCGTCGAGGACGACTCCAGTAGCGCCCAACAGATAGCCAACGGCGGCCCGAGGTTGCTTTCCGCATGGCACCTTCATATGCGGCACACCGTGCTTCTCGCAAAGTTCCAGGAGCTTTCCCCCAGAGGTTATGCCATAGACCGAAGAACCACGTTTCAACACATCATCGAACAGCTCCAAGACCTCCCAGGTGTTGCCTGAGTAACTGACCATGATGACCAGGGTGTCCTCGTCCACCCACCTCGGGAACTCCAGACCACGAACCACGCCCATCGGGACCTCCGAGACCTCGGCGCAGTAGTCCAGGAGCATATCTGCGCCGATGGCCGATCCTCCCATCCCAATGACACAGACCTTCTCTGCTCTTCCTTCGAACCCCGCTTCCCGCTGCAGCATCTCCTCTATCTGGATGGGCAAGCCCAGTATCTGTTCCAGTGCTCCTGACTTGTCGTAAGTGGCGATCCTGTCCTTCTCATCTAGGGGACCGGACATAGCCTGCTCATCTGCATCGAGACATATAACCTAGCGTAGGGCGACTGGCATCCTTGCACAGAGGTGGAGGAACTGTTCTACCATCGGAATGGTAGTTACAAAAGGAATAATATCGCCACTCCGGATTCAGCGCGGACGCTCCATGTCCGACGTTCTCGATCAAACCCTGCATTGTCTGAAAGAAGGGAGATTCGCCCTCGTCTACGATTTTGACAACCGGGAGCGAGAGACGGACATGGTGATCGCATCGCAGTTCGCGTCGCCCACAGCCATCAAGACCATGCGCCAGGACGCGGGCGGACTCATCTGCACAACGGCCAGCTATGAGGTGGCGCAGAAACTGCAACTCCCATTCCTAGTGGATGTCCTGGCGAACTCGTATCAGAGCTATCCGGTGCTCTCGAGACTGGCTCCCAATGACATTCCCTACGACACTAAGTCCGCGTTCTCGATCACGATCAATCACCGACGGACGTTCACCGGCATTACTGACAACGACCGCGCCTTGACGACGTCGGAGTTCGCCAAGTTGGCTAAGGCCGCGCTGCAGGAATCCTCGAACCAGGCCAGGGAGGACTTCGGCCGCGATTTCCGTTCTCCTGGGCACGTTCATCTGTTGAATGCGAGCCAGCAATTGCTCGTCAAGAGAAAGGGGCACACCGAGCTATCCACAGCGCTCCTGGCGCTCTCCGGATTGACGCCTTCGGCCACCATCTGCGAGATGATGGGAGAGGACGGCAACGCCTTGGGCAAGGAGAAGGCTAAAGACTATGCCCGGAGATACGACCTCTGTTTCTTGGAGGGTCAGGATATCATCGATGCCTGGAATGGGTCAGGTCGAGGAAAATGACCAGGGTCATGGCCACCGGAGTCTTTGACATCCTGCATACCGGTCATCTGCACTATTTGTCCGAGGCGAAGCGGTTGGGCGACGAGCTGATAGTGGTCGTCGCCACCGACGCCACCGTGCGAAAGAGGAAGCACGAACCGATCACGCCCGAGAGAATGCGGGTGGAGCTGGTCGGCGCTCTGAAACCGGTGGACAAGGCCGTGCTCGGAAAAGAGGGTGATATGTTCGATATCGTCGCCGAGCTTCACCCGGACGTGATCGCCTTAGGATATGACCAGCAGTTCGACGAAGAGCAACTGGAGAGAGACCTTCTCTCCAGAGGATTGAAAGTTCGGGTGGCTCGCATGGCGAAATATGAGGATGACCTCAACGGCACCCGCAAGATCATCCAGAAGGTCATCGACTGGCATACGGTCAGCAGACAGTTGGAGAGGGAGGAGGGGCATTGAGGCGCATCGGCATCGCGGACACCACCTTCGCCCGGTTCGACATGGGAGGGGCGGCCATTCAGGAACTCAAGTCCATGGGCACGGGCTTCGAGATCATACGCTACACCGTACCAGGCGTCAAGGACCTGCCGGTGGCATGCAAGAAACTCATCGAGGAGAAGGGCTGCGAGATCGTCATCGCCCTGGGAATGCCTGGACCGAAGGCTATCGACAAGCAATGCGCACACGAAGCCTCCACCGGTCTGATCCAATGCCAGCTCATGACGAACCGCCACATCATAGAGGTGTTCGTGCACGCGGATGAGGGCCAGGATGCGAAGACGCTCGCATGGCTCGCGGAAAGGAGAGCCAGGGAGCATGCCCGCAACGCGTACCATTTGCTGTTCAAGCCCGAGGAGCTTGCCCGGAACGCCGGCAAGGGGCTGAGACAAGGCTACGAAGACGAAGGACCTTTGAGGGAGTGAGGAGAGATGAAGCGATACAACATCGGCATAGTGGTGTCGGAGTTCAATTTCGACATCACATCAATGATGCTTGAGAGAGCGAAAGCGCATGCGCAGTTCCTGGACGTCAACATCGCCAAGGTGCTGACCGTACCCGGGGTTTTCGACATCCCCTTGGGAGTTAAGAAGTTGATCCAGGACAAAGGCATCGATGGCGTCGTGACGTTGGGCGCGGTCATCGAGGGCGAGACCGATCACGATCAGATCGTGATGCAGAACGCAGCCAGGAAGATCACCGATCTGGCGGTGGAGTATGGTAAGCCTGTGGCCCTGGGCATCAGCGGACCGGGCGAGACCAGGCTGCAGGCGCAGGACCGCATTGAGAAGGGCCGCGATGCATTAGAGAGCTGCGTCAAGATGCTTCGCCGGTTGGACTGAGCTCACTTCATGTTGATGTGGCGGTAGTGCTTCCGCCGGCCCTCGGTCCAGCCCTCTATCCCCAATTCGTGGATGAGGCGCGGGTTCTCGTCGATCAGATGGTGCTGCCGGAGCGGCTCCAGCTTCGGACATAACTCAGCAGAAGAACACTCCCAGCAACCCTCCAACCCCTTTTCCCGTGCACAATCGCGCACGCGGCAATCGGTCTTTCCTCCTCCCTCCCGACACGGAAGTATGCAACGCGTGGATATAATCGCATCAAGGGTATCCTCGAAGTCTTGATACTTCTCGAGCCGAGGGTCCCTTCTGGACCGAATTCTGCAATAGGCATGGAAATCCACATCCGCCAGTTGCTTTCTTGCTTCTATCAGCGCGGAATAGAGCCCGTCCCGCGAAGGAATGCAGTCCCCACAGCGCAGCCCGCAATAGGCGGTGCGCCTCTCCTCGTCGCTTAGGCCTGCTCGTTTCATTTTCCAAGACCGTTCGAGGTTCATGCATTCTTGCGCATGAAAGCGTCCAGGCGGTCGAAAGCCTCGGTCAGGACCGCCACCGGCGGAAGGAACACTGACCGGAAGTGCCCGGCACCATAGGTCGGATCGAAGCCGGAGCCATGGACGAAGAGCACGTGCGTCTCATGCAGCACGTCTAGCACGAACTCCTTGTCCGTCCTCCACTTCTTCAATTCTACCTTAGGGAAGATGTAGAACGCTCCTTTGGGCTTGGTGCTGCTGATGCCCTCTATCTCATTCAGGCGCTTGTGCGCGAACGCTCCCCTTTCTCGGAGCTTGCAGCGCGTGACCTCCATGTAATCCTGTGGCCCCTTCAGAGCCTCGATGACCGCCAACTGGCAAGGATGATTGGCACAGAGGCGCAGACGCAGCTGTTTGACGAAACCTTCCTTGATCTCGTCCAACTCCCCTCTGGGGTCGCGGAAGCAGCTGTAGCCCAGCCTCCAACCCGGCAGAAGGTCGACCTTGGAGAAGCCGTTGAACAGCACCATCGGTATGTCTGGCGCGACCACGGACGGGGAGCAGTGCTCGCCCTCGAACGTCATCTGGTCGTAGATCTCGTCCGACATGATGAACATCTCATGCTCTCCGACCAGGTCGGTGATCCCCTTGAGCACTTTCCTCGAGTAGAGCGCCCCGGTGGGATTGTTAGGGTTGATGATGACCATGGCCTTGGTCTTGGCGGTTATCTTCTTCCTGATGTCGTCCAGGTCTGGCTGCCAACCATTGGCTTCGTCCGTCTTGTAGGCGACCGGCACGCCCCCGAAGTACTTGATGTACTCGGTGTAGGAAGGATAGGATGGACCAGGGACCAGTACCTCATCGCCTGGATTGACCGAAGCGGCGACGATGTTCAGAATGCTCTCGCTCACCCCGTTGGTGATGAAGATGTCATCCACGTCCGCGTCCACATTGTTCTTCTTCCGCTCCTTCTCCAGAAGAGCCTGACGAAGCTCGAGAACGCCTTCCTCCTGAGTGTAGCCGTTGTCGCATTCCTCGACCGCTCGGCAGAGTGCTGCCCGGACATGCGGTGGGGTCTCAAAATCCCACTTGTTCGGATCCCCGATATTGAGCTTGATGATTTTCACGCCTTTTTTCTCTAGCTCTCTCGCTGGAATGGTGACCTCGCGGATGGCGTAGTCGATGTTCAGCGCGCGTTGCGTGGCCCGCATGACACTCAATCTCAAGGCGTTAAGCGCATCCATATATTTGTAGGGTTCGAACCGCCAGGTTGCTCCCGACCCCCGAAGCTCGCCCGAGGCATCTTTTAATACCTGAGCGCCGACTCGCGGTCTTATGACCCTAGTGAGGCTGGGCAAGCTGCAACTGCACTGGTGCCAGCACTGTCATTTGCCCGTACTGGAGGATGGACGATGTGGCATCTGCGACTCCCAGACCGAGGAGGTTCGGATGACCCCTCCCGGCGATGTCAGACCGGCCTTCGCTCACGATCTTGATTCCTTGCGGAAACTGGTGGACAGGCAGTTCGGCCCTGGCACGGGAGACGCTTTGATCCCCCCGGGTGAGGTAGCACTGCTAAACAAGATCCCTGCCCTGGACCGCATGGACGAGCTCATTCTGGACGGCGAGGTAGTGGGAACTCTGCGTTACGATATCGGAAAGGGCTTCGTCTTTCTGGCCCGAACCACCGCGGCCAAGCGCATCCAGGACAAGCTGTCGAGGGGGTTCGTGATCACGGACCAGGGGGCGATCGAATTCCTCTTGAAGGGGCTCAACCTCATGGCGCCAGGGGTGAGCAAGGCGCATCCCGAAGTCCGAGTGGGTGACGAGGTCATCGTCGTCGACCCATTGGGTAGGGCGGTATGCACGGGCACGGCCCGTATGAACGCGGACCAGATGAACGAAGGGCAGAGGGGTATGGCGGTTAAGTGCCGCTGGTATGCGGAGCCCGGTAGCGCCCCGCGGCCGCTGCCCGCTCGCAGCCTGGACGATGTGATCCGCGCGAACGAGAGAGTGCTGAAACGCCGGGTGGAGGAAGGGGTGACTTTCATCAAGCGGACCTTGGAGAGGAACCACCTGCCGGCCATGGTCTCATTCTCTGGAGGCAAGGATTCCTTGGCCACCCTCCTGCTCACCCTTGATGCCAACCTCAGGTTGCCAGTGTTCTTCATCGACACCGGATTGGAGTTCCCGGAAACGGAAGAGCACGTCCGCTCCATAGCGGAGAAACATGGATTGCAGTTGATTGTGGAACAAGCTCCAGAGGGCGCCTTCTACGGCAACCTGGACTACTTCGGCCCGCCGGGCCGTGATTTCCGCTGGTGCTGCAAGACCAACAAGCTTGGACCGACGGTCAGGGCGATAATGAAGCACTATCCAAACGGGGTGCTCTCATTCATAGGCCAGCGTAGGTATGAATCAGAGCAACGCTCCGAGAAGCCAAGGGTCTGGAAGAACCCCTGGACGCCAGGTCAGATAGGCGCATCCCCCATCCAAGATTGGACGGCGCTGCACGTTTGGCTCTACATCTTCTCCAAAGGCGAGGAATACAACCCCTGGTACGCCCGAGGACTTGACCGCATCGGCTGCTACTTATGCCCCGCCTCGGATCTGGCGGAGCTGGAGGTGGTCGAGAGCGAGTTCCCTGGATACGCGCGCTGGCGGGACGAATTGCAGCGCTACGAGAAGGAGGGTGGTCTGCCACAAGCCTGGTCACGCTACGCTCTCTGGCGCTGGCGCCGGCTGCCAGACTCCATAAAGAAGGAGCTGGAAGGGATGGGCGTTTCCGTTACGGACCTGCGCCCCAGATCCACGGATAGGAGCAAGGGAAGAGGCATCCAGCTCAAGATACAGGAGGGTTTCTCCCCCTGCGTCGTGGGATTCAGCGTGGAGGGGGCCTTCAGCCAAGGGCTCGATCTGGAAAGAGTGGCGGAGGTCCTGAACCAACTGGGAGAAGTGGAGCTCGACCGAGAGGAAGGTTGGTGCCTGGCGCTCAACGTCCGCATCTTCGCCGAGGGTGCCCTGGTGGCGAAAGGAAAGGACCAGGCTCAAATAGAAGAAAGTATTGAAAAGGTGCGCCGGGCAGTGGTCAAGGCCGAGGAATGCGTCGGTTGCGGAGTCTGTATCGCCAGGTGCGATGAGGGTGCACTCACGCTTGAGCAGGGAAGGCTCAGAGTGTCTAAGGAACGATGCATCCACTGTGGCAGATGCATTGAGCCATGTCCCGCCTTGAGTTTCGGCGATTCCGCGTTTGAGATGTGACCGCGACGGTGCTACCGCCGCGGCGACGGGACGCGTCCTCGTGTGCCCCCTCTGCCCGGCTCCTGATTCTGGCTCAACGCACGAAGTCGATGCCGCCGTCGTCCGAAGCTCTCCTTCCTCCGGAAGGAGCGGGGCCCGCCCCCACCCTCGGTCGAGGCTGATCGAATTCGCCTCCCAGCTTTCCGGTGCCTGAGTCCCTGCCAAGCATGTACTTGGACTGCGCTCCGGTGAGGATGAGCAGGATCTTTATCGTACCCTCGACCTCGGGGTCGATCGAGCATCCCCAGATTATCCTCGCCCGGTCCGCGACGCTGTTGGTGACGATCTCCGCCGCCTTCTGCGCCTCGCCAACGGTCATGTCCGGACCACCAACGACCCGGATGAGCGCTCCTGCGGCCTGCTTCAGGTTGATCTCTCCCAGCAGGGGGCTGTGCAAGGCTTCGTTGACAGCGGTCTTCACGCGATCGTCATCATCCGAGTTCGCCTCGCCGATGCCCACGAACGCCACTCCGCCCTCGTTCATGACGGTCATGATGTCCGCATAGTCAAGGTTGACCAGGCCAGGTTTGGTGATGATCTCAGTCAGCCCTTTGATCGTCTGCATGAGCACTTCGTCCGCCACCTTGAAAGCAGCGTCCACAGGCAGTTTGGGCACCAGCTCCAGAAGCTTGTCGTTCGGGATGACGATGGTTGTGTCAGTGATCCGTCTGAGCTTGTCCAGGCCTGACATGGCGTTCTCCATTCGCACCGTGCCCTCAGCCTTGAACGGAAGGGTGACGACGCCGATGGTGAGCGCGCGAATCTGCTCCTTGGCGATCCTGGCCACATAGTGCGCTGAGCCAGTGCCGGTTCCGCCTCCCATTCCAGCGGTGATGAAGACGATGTTGGCGCCGTTCAAGAACTCACGGATCTCCATGTCGTTCTCCCGGGCCGCCTGCTCCCCCACCTCAGGAATCGCTCCCGCGCCGAGGCCGCGTGTGGCGGTCTTGCCGATGAGTATCTTCTTGGGGGCTCGGATGGTCAGCAGGTGCTTAGCATCGGTGTTCAAGGCACAAAGTTGCGCTCCGCTTACTCCGGCGTCAACGCATCGATTGATGGTGTTCGAACCACCGCCCCCGCAGCCGACGATCTTGATGCAGACGTCGAGCTGCGCCGCGATCCGCTTCAGCTCCTCATCGACGATCGAGTTGCCCGCTGGGGCCTGCGGCTGCGCTTGTGCTTTTTCCTGAGTCTCCTTAAGGCTCGCTAGAGCATTCTTTACCAATGAACTTGGCATGAGTGCATCCCTCTGCTACTGAAACGCCAATCCTGGATATAAATATTGCGCGGACCCAGTATTATTCCGAAGGTCATCTGGCTTGAGACTTGGTTTTCCTGTCCTTCGCCTCACCTAATGACCTTGAGAACGACCTCGGGCCAAGCGACGATGTGGATGCTCGGCTCAGACTCATAGACTCGGAAGTACCGCTGGTAGATGTCCTCGGCGGTTTGAGGCATGAGCCCGGAAGCGAGGCGCAAGCTCACCAGCGCCAGAGTGTAGGCGGTCAGAAGTGCCGAAGGGTCCTTGGCGGCTATGCGTTGCCTAGCTCCTTCCATGAACTCGGCGAGATCGCTCTTGAGAAAGACGTTGATCTGCCCCAGGGCCTCTCGTTTCCTACCCGCGAGGACGAGGGAGGTCACGGATTCGACTATCTCTTGGATGCGCGTCAGCACCCATACATCGGAACCCTGCAGTTGTGAAGGATCCATGTTGGGTCTCGCCTCCACGCTATCCTTGATGGTCTTTCCCACCCGGTCCAAAGTGATGCGGATCGACGTCTCCAGCTTCCTCTCCGTGATTATCTCCGAGGTCTCGTCCACCTCCTTGGACTTGCTGGCGGTGATGGCCTTCTTGAGAGGTTCATCGATCTTCTCATCGTACACCCCCATACGGGTGAGGTCTGGAGCCAAGCGTAGCATCTCGGTCAAGTATCCCTTTAGCATGTTGGCTGCTCTATATCGGTGCTTGATGAAATCCAGGGAAGAGGCGATGTCTTGCAGAGCCTCAAGTGTCTCTCCGTCCAGAAATGATTCCTTGGACATCTCGGCCAGGGCCTCGATGTCGCTCACTGGCATATCCCTGTTGCGCGCCATGGCAATGAGGAGAGAGGTGCTTTCGTAGAAGGAAGCGTAAGTGATGGCATGGACCCCTCTCTTCTCCTTCAAGAGGTCCACCGCCGCAAGGCGCACCTCCCGATTGGGATGGGTGAGACTATCCAGAACGGCCTTCATCCCCGATCGGTCCTGGACTATCTGGTCCAGCAGCTTGCGGGCCGCACTGGAGACGCGCTTGCTCCCATGATGGTAGTTCTTCAACAGAATGGTGACCATGCCCAAGGGGTCATCCGCGGCGAGATGGAGGATCCGCTTCTCCATCCTTCCCCGTTCCATTGGTATGTAGAGAGCTCGTACCAACGATGCCTCTATGCGTGCAGCTTGTCTCCTCCGCGCGAAGGCGGCACCAATGGAGCCCTTTTCTTCCATCCCGTCCCCGCTTCTGTATGAACCGACCCGAATTAAAACCCTTTCTTCCCCGACCTGGCAAATGAATGTTCAGCGCTCCGATACTAGGGGTCATTCGCCGTGGTTCTGGGTCGAGCGGGGACGGACAATCGGGTCCAAAGTTTTTTATCAGGAGGCAATTATTATCAAACTGGCAAATCCGAAGGATGGGGGCTAGCACATGGGAGAGATCTCGCAGGTTAGGGTGGTTCTGGAAGAGATAAAGCACCTGGAACACGTGCAAGAGGTCTCCCTGGTCTCCCGTGGAGGCATGTACGTTCTGGGGGACGGACCCAAAGGCGTGCATCTGGAGACCTACGCGGCCATGTCTGGAATAATGGTAGGGGCCGCAGAAACGACCGCGGCTGAACTGAAGGACGACCTCAAGCACGTCATCATCAAGCTCACCGACCGGGACCTCATATTGATGGGCGCCAGCAATCGGTACATTCTCTGCATAACCACGGATGGAAAGGACGAAGGCAACAAGATATCGAAGTCAGCGGCTCAGATCATCTCAAAGGCGGACCTCAATTTCTAGATCGCTAGCCTACAGACGACGAAAGCCGCGTCTCGCCCACATCCCGATGGATCTTGTCCCATAGGCCAGGGTCTGGCCGGCTCCCCGACCACGACCTCCGACCTTGACCTTCTTCGAGAGGATCGCTCTTACGAGGGAGTCCGCGTCTCCGCAATCGTCCGCGAACACCAGATAAGCGCTGCCGACCAGACCGGGCCGGTGAGCGTCGGACCCGGCCGTCGTCGGTAAGCCCAGCTCTTCCGCCAATCTAGATGCGCGACGATTCCCGCGGGCCGTATTCCGACCGTTGAACGCCTCCACTGCATCGAACCGGGTCTGCCTCATCGCCCTCTCTCCCAACCCAGACCATAAGCGGTAAGGATGGGCGGCCACGGCGATCCCTCCCTGTATTCGGACGAGGTCGACGGTCTCCCCCGCGGAAAGGTCCCTGGGCACCTCCTCCGAGATGTTGTAGGCGAGGATGTGACCTTCTGCTGAGGTGATCTCCATGCCTGGAACGACGATGATGTCTTTGGGGGCGGAGGCCATGGCGTCTCTCGCTCCCCGAAGGGAGTTGTGGTCCACCACCGCCACCGCTCCCAGGCACTGCTCACGGCAAACCGCGAATATCTCCTCCAGCGTCTGCCGGCTGTCGCCAGAGTGATGAGAGTGGACGTGCAGGTCGGCCTTCATCTGACCTGAGCCCCGTTTTCTATCTCTCCTCCATCCACGGTGATCGCCACCCCTTTCTCGGTGAAGAGGAGGAGAGCTACACTGGCCTCGGGTGTAGGAAGGAAAACTGCCACCTTGGCTGATGCTCCCACTCCCGTCGGGATGCGGACGTCCACTTTCTTGCCAAGGTCGACCTTTCCTCCCTCCAATGCCCCCACCCTTATTGTCAGCTTCTGGAAGTCCGAGAAGGTCATCTCCTTTTCACTCTGCGGCAATCCGCTGCTCACTGGGTCTCCGGGAGCGGCCTCTCCAGCTGGAATTAGCACCTTGACTTTTCCCCCAGCCTCCGCCGCCAAGAGCATTCCCATGGATTCCACGCCTCTGAGCTTGGCGGGCTGCAAGTTGGTGACGACCACGATGCTCTTGCCCTTGAGCTCCTCGCCTGGATAGTGGGCACGCAGACCGGCCACGAGCTGGATCCTCTTGCCCACATCAACATCCAGCACCAGGAGCTTCTCCGCGTCAGGATGGGGTTTGACATCCAGTACCTTGCCCACCTTGAGGTTCAATGTCTCGAAGGCTCTGAACTCATTGCCCTTGGTCTCGATGACCATCTTGCTGAAGAGCGGTTTGGGCTCAGGAAGTGCGGCCCCCGCCTCTAGCGGCATGTCGACCCAGGACCAACCCCGAGAATACAGACCCTCCTTCATCCCCAGTTGCGACCACAGCCTCTCCGAGGAACGAGGCAGGTAGGGATGGCTCATTATCGCCAGCGCCTTTACTATCTCCAGATTGAGATGCAGTGCCGCCCCGCACTTCGCCTTGTCGTTCTTGATTAGGGCCCAGGGCGCCATGCGATCGAAGAATTGATTGCCGAACTGCGCCAGGTCCATGACCGCTTTCAAACCCAACTTGAATTGGCAGGAGTCGAGCGAACGCTCCACCTCGGCCACGCAACTTCCGATCGCCTCGGCCACCTGGCGCTTCTCCTCCTCCAGACCCTGCAGCTCCGGCACCTTTCCGAAGTTCTTGTGAGTGAAGCTCAGCACCCGGTGGTAGTAGTTGCCCAGCGTGGCAACCAGCTCATTGTTGACCTTGGCCTCGAAGTCGTCCAGGGAGAAGTCGGTGTCCCGGTTCTCAGGCATGTTCGAGGCCAGGTAGTAGCGTATTAGGTCCGGATCGAACCTTTCGACGAGGGAAGGAACGTCCACCCCCACCCCTCTGCTCTTGGAGAATGCCTCGCCCTTGAAAGTGAGGAACTCGTTCGCCGGAACGTCATAGGGAAGATTGAGTCCGCCGTAGCCCATGAGCATGGATGGCCAGATGATCGTATGGAAAGGGATGTTGTCCTTGCCCAGGAAGTAGTAGCTCCTCGTTTCCGGGTCCGTCCAGAAATCCCTCCAGCGGTCTGGCTGGCCATTTAGTCTGGCCCATTCCTTCGAGGCGGCGAGATAGCCGATGACCGCTTCGAACCAGACGTAGATGACCTTGCCTTCCCAGCCCTCTAGATGCACTGGCACTCCCCAGGACATGTCCCTGGTGATGGCCCGGTCCTTGAGACCGCTCTCGAGCCAGTTCCTGGTGAAAAGCCTTACGCTCGGCCTCCAGTGGTCCTTATCCTGCACGAAACGAAGCAGTGGCTCTTGGAACGCGCTCAGCTTGAAGAAGAAGTGCTCCGTCTCCCGCAGCTCAGGAGAGGAGCCACAGCGAGTACACCTCACGCCCTCCAGCTCACCGACCTCAAAGGTCGCCCCGCACTTCTCGCACTGGTCGCCCCTGGCCCGTTCATTGCCGCAGCGCTTGCAGGTGCCTTCCACATAGCGGTCAGGCAGGAACTTGTTGCACTTGAGGCAGTAGTACTGCATCGTTCCTTTCTTGTAGAGAAAGCCGTGCTCGAGAAGGGTGAGGAAGAAGTCATGCACCACCTGGAAGTGGTTCGGGTTGTGCGTCTTCGTGAAAAGGTCAAACTGGATCAGCAGGTCCTGGATGGCCTTGGAGTTGATGCGATGGTAGCGCTCCGCTATCTCCTCTGCGCTGACGCCTTCTTTCTCTGCCTTCACGGTCACCGGGGTGCCGTGTTGATCGGAACCGGAGACCATGAGCACCTCATCCCCTCTGAGGCGGTGGTAGCGGGCGAAGATGTCAGGGGCGAGCAATGAACCTGCCACGTGACCCAAGTGGATTGGCCCGTTCGAGTAGGGCCACGCCACGCAAATCAGAATCCTTGCCATTACTATCGGCATCGAATAGAGAAGGGGGGATTTAAGCGTTGACGGCTGGAGCGGCGGAATCGCTGGTTCGAATCCGGCTGAGCCCGCTCATCCCCGACCCTTGATGTCTTATCCAGAAGGGATCGTTCTCGGACGCACTTGGTTTGTGGATCCCTTGACGACCATGAACGTCCGTTCTGCAAGCTCGTGATCTTCACATTTTCGCTCTGGCTCTGTTGGATGCTCCATCCTACTCCCCTCCGTTATCTTTAAACCCCGTTAATCGGATATGAGGTACGAAGTTGGGCCTTGGAACGCCCTATTAGGAGGAAAGAATTTGGTAGAAGTGGAAATGACCTTCGGTGTCCCCGACGAGATCGTCGCCGAGCTGAAGAAGAAGTATGCAGATGAGAAGGAGAACAACCTTCGTGTGACCAAGGCGAAGCCGTTG